>JAOUPJ010000080.1 GCA_029879945.1 Gammaproteobacteria bacterium | reverse complement strand
CCAAACCCGGCCTCTGTTGCGCAAGCTGGTTAATAATGGATGCAGTCTGCGCGTAATGACCGAAACCGTGAGACGATATGGAAAAAAAGAGTTTAGACAAGTGCGTTTACTCGTCTTCGTCGTCAATACTATCGTTAAGCTGGGAGTCCAGTATTTCCGCCCAACGATTTTCCAACGGCGCGAGGAATTCAATGATTGTGTTTTGAAATTCCTTCCATTGCGAAACAAACTTGTTGCTGGCCTCATCATCTTTTAATTGGGGAAGCATGGAATCCACTGCCTGCATGGCGTCCCTGAGTTTTACGCTGCTGCCCAAGGCGTTTTTTAGCTGCTCTCTGGGATGGGGAATCCAGGCCCGATCTGCGCTCATGGATTTGAGCGACGCCCCCACCTCAAATACCCGCTTGGATAAACGATTGGTGAGATTGATCTGGTCCGAGCGTATGGGCGCAAAGACGCTGGCGTCCACCAATCCCAACCACTGCTTGCGAAAATCAGATATCTCCTGTTCAGAGATGCTGACTTGTTTGTAGATTTCGTCACGGTCCAAAATAGATTCTCGTTAGGAGGTCATTAGTTAGGATGCACTTCATAGACCGTGGTCTTGTAACCAAACACGGGCATGCCATGCTTTTTGTATTCCATCGTGACCTTCTGGCCTATTTCATAGTCTTTTTGGTCAAACTTATTCACCGAATAAAAGCCTGTAGCGTCCAATTCCTTACTATATAACTCCAACACATACGATTCATCCATTGAGATGGGCGTGGCAGTACGAAAACCGCGATTGAGCCCCACCTGCTGTTGCCAATGGGTCCCCGCCGGTTTGTGGGTCTTTGCCACCACCTCAGCTTGTGTCTTCATCATCGGAACAGGCCGCAGGAAGGAGAACCAGATGAGGCCAGCGCCTATGGCGAAGACACCTGCGACGGCTATCCAGAGTTTGCTAATCATTTGAAAAACTTTCCTTTAGTTAAAAACTGATCTAGCGGTCTGCGCTCATCAGCCGGAATGAGGCACTTCAAACAGTTTGTGTATATTCAACTTCTCTTGGCACGGTATGCTCGACGAAACTTGCCAGACTTGCAGTCTTCTATGAGAAAATAGAAGTCGTTCATATAGTATTTTGAAAACTTGTCTGAGGCCTCAGGGACCAAATCCTTTTTAATTTCTAGATCAAATACCTTCTGAAAACTCGGATCTGACAATTCAGGCTTTTTTATCAGCTCAGCCTCACAATTTGAGTTAAAATGCCAAGCGACAGATTTTCTTTCAACGTATATATCAAAACTCTCAGACGGCGTCCCTAAAAACTCTCCGTTATTCTCAAGCTGATAGCTGTATGAAGGGTGTGCATCAGCACAACTGATATACCATGTTTTTCCATCTGGCTCGGATTCAATTTCCGCCTTTTTTTTAGGTAACCAATAGGGCTCCTCATGAACAAGCCCCCAAACTGCTGCTTCACCTCCAAACTCTTCAACGTAACCAGCGAATCTATCCTGAAAATCTAACCACGCATCAAAACAAGGATACCCCTGAGACTTAATAATTTTTTCCACCTCACTCGCAGACAAACCAGGTACTCGTTTTAAAGTACTTAAAAAGTTATTAGCTCGATTTGATAACATAGGTTCTCCGTTTACCAAGTTCCAGGCGGTCGCAAAGGGGCGTCCCCCGAACGATTATCAACACCCCTTGTCATCTCCTGACAATTACCACATCTTGGGGCATCATCGCCTGCAGTCATTCGCCCTTCTCCTGAACCTCTTCTCCATTCAGAGACTTGCGTGAACTCCCCTAGTTGATCTTCGGAGACAGGCCTACCGCTGCCCTCCCTTGCTTGTAAGGCATCGTTAAGCGCATAGACTTCTGCATGTGAACCAGGGCTGGATGGATGCTGCGGATTTTCTTCAAGAGCATCTAATCTAGACTGCAAAATTGGATGAAGATTTTCTGGAGGATCGCCATTTCGGTTATTGTGACCACTAAATGCCTCTCCAGTCTCTCTATCCACAACAGTGGCAACTACAGGGCCCGCATCTTTTTTGGACATGTTACCTGCAGCAATCTCACTATCTAGGTGATCTCTAAATTCTGCGTTTCGCTGCCTTGCCAAGGCCTCTGCATCAGCAGAAGACATAGGCCCATCGTCACCATTCTGTTTATTGGTACTCTCCTCGTCATCACCTCCACTTGAGGGCGGTGTTGTTTCATCCCCCAACCCCCGCACATCCACCTGCAGCAATGGATTCTGGCAATAGGCATAGAGATTCGTACCTCCCGCTATTCCCCAGGGATCACTTTGAATATAGCGCGCAGTTACCGGGTCGTAATAGCGAAATCTATTGTAATGCAATTCAATCTCGCTGTCGAAATAGTGCCCTGGAAAACGCAGATTAAACTCGAATCCACTTTCCGCTTCGATTCGAGCCTTGCCAAAGGGTTCACAGCGCGCTCGCCAAACCTCAATCCCCTTTTCGTCTTCAATCAAACGGGGAGTTCCAATCTGATCAGTGAGAATATAGTAGCGCCTACCTGCTTCCGGGTTTGAGTCTACGGAATCATAGTCAATAAAGTAACGAGGGGACTGGGCCAAAGGGTCTGCATACACATAGATTCGGAGCTTTCCTAGCGGTGAGACCTCTGCGATTAGCTGATCGCTATGCCAGTAGTATTCGGTGACTTCCCCATTCCAGATTTTTCGCGTACGTCTGCCGAGGGGATCGTATTCTGCTTCAAAAATCCCTCGGGGCGTTTCAAGCTTGTTGAGTTGATCCCGACTATCGTAGTGATAATGGTATTGGACTTGTTCGTCGGAGGTTTTCCGTGTTGCGACGTGATTGCGAATATTGTATTCGTACAGAAAACCTTGTGCGGCCTTGACTCGGTTTCCCGAGTCCATGGCAACACCATCCAGTCCAGGTTGCTTCAATAGATTGTCGGCAAAATCAAATACAAAGTCTTCACTACGACCCGCTATCTCACGCTTGACAAGTCTATGCGCCCCATCGTAATGATACTTCGCACCGCCAAATGCGCTATCACCTACCTCGTTTAGACGCCCTTCTCCAGACCAGCGGTATTTTCGCGCCCAAGGTCTGCTATTTATTCGATTGGCGTGCTTAAACTGACAACGACCTAACTCATCGTATTGTGAAACCTCTCTACATCCATTTCCAAATCGCGTTTCGATTAATCCGTGCTTTAGTAGACGGACTTTGTAGGCCTCCCCCATGGGATCACATATAACTAGCTGGTCTTTATTCTCCCACTCAAACTGAATCTGAAATTTATCAAAGAGCGTTAAAGACAAGGGTTTAAATGGGGCACTATATCGATACTCTATGGCTTGACCGTTGCGTGTTTCCGAGGTTCGATTTCCGAAAAAGTCATAGCTCAGTTCGATACTATCTTTTTTCGTTGTAAGTGAGATGTACCGACCTTGCGCATCATAGGAAAAACCATGTACGTCTCCTGAGACGAGAATACGTTTAACGGGCAAATTCGCAGGCCCTATCTCAAATCGCAGCAGCTCCTTTTCATTTCCGTCCAGTTTGCGAATCAAGTTTCCTTCTGTATCTCGCTCATAGATCTCTTTAAGTCTATCGTGTCGGCGAATTTTCGTTAGAGAATTTTTTTGATCATAGGCATATTCACTCAGAGTACCGCCTGCGTCCTTACAGGATGCGACGTTACCTTCGGTGGTATAGGAAAAACGCGTTTCAATTCCCAGTGGATTCTTGATGCCGTAAAGATACTGCCAGTTTCCATAATCAAAATGCCAATGCTGATTGTCAAAATCGATATAGTCTTTTATGTTTCCTGAGGCATTATAGGTCCAGCTTCGTCTGTTTCCGTGTTGATCGTATTGCTCTACCAATTTCCCCAGATCGTTAAAACGCCAGCCCCTTTTGGGATTGGGCCACCATAAAGTTCCGAGCGGCTTTATGGCGTAAGGTCTATCAGAATCGACAATTTCGTTTGGCCCACACACGCAATTCGCTAATTTAGTTATTTCCTGTGGCAACCATAGGGCCTGCAGAAACGTTTCCCTAGGCAACACAATGGAGTCCAGATCCATCAATCGCCCGTATTCAAACTCCGCTGGATTTGCTGCCACACGATGTGCCTTGGGATCAGGTGTATTGGGGTCTTCCGGTTGTGCAATACGGTGACCCAACGGTGTGATTCTCTCCCTCGGTTCACCAGAGGCATCATAAATCATCTTGGTCGAGTTGCCGAGGGTGTCAATTTCTTCGACAATTCTTCCCGCATCATCTCTTACGAATTTTTGTGTGCCGCCTAAGGGATCTTGGATTTGTGTGAGGCCGCCGTCTTCATTGAAGAAATAGACCCACTCGCCGCCATCGGATTTAACAACCTTGGTCACTGTTCCGGGAACGGAATATTCGATATCCACTTCGAAATTTCGATCGTCACCCGAAGACTTGATGCACCGCCCTTCCTCATCATAGATATAGTAAAAGGAAAATCTCATGCGACCACTACGACGGACAAGTCTATTTTCTTCATTCCATAGAAAACTGTAGCCATGCCCCAAATGGTTAGCTGTGTGCAGCAGATTTCCTCGCTCGTCAAACTCGTGGCGAATAAGTGTTACTTCGGGCTTGTCTTTGTATGCTTCCAAACTGAGATCAAACAGTAATCCTGAATCACTTTCGTTTACACGAATCGAACGGGAAAGTGAATCGACTATTCTGACTAATCGCTGACTAACATCGTAAAAAAAAAGAATTTGATTTTCGTCTTTATATAAGCGAGAGAGTCTGGCCACCGAATTCGCCTGACGAATATTGAATTCCATGGAAGGCAACGCATGTTTATGCAGACGAAAACAAGTTGGAGAGACGCGTTCCAGGGTGTAGCCATGGGCCTGATGAATCGCCCCGTTTTTAAAAAGCGGAGGAAAACCATAGCGTTTCCCCAGAGGCTCTTCGTAGCTAATGCCATCGGCATCAAAATAGAGCCTGCGATCGTAGTCATGGGTGTGTCCCCAACCGAGCGCAAATAGGCGATGGTTTTTAGAGCTGTCATATCGACGAATCCACTTAAATTCCAGTGGGCCAATAAGCCGAAACTCCATTTTCTTTTCAAATACGGTACCTGTTAACGTATCAACCGGATCACCGACCAATTGATCGTTGTGGATGTTATCGATGTTCAAGCATTGTTTTTTCATTGTTATCAGCTACAAGGGTTTGTTCCTGCTTCTGGGTTTTCATCATTCGATGCCCGACCGCGACGAACACGTTTTTCGATCTTGTTCAGTATCAGGGAAACCGGATCAGGGATATTGACCATAGGAAAACCGCCTACTATCACTAAAGGAAAACCGATAGTGAGAGCACCACTAACGGGCATAGGACCAGCACCAGCTGGGCCCGGCCCCGGAATGACTGCCGGATCTTTCCCCATGGCGGCTTGAACAGCCATCGCTGCGGCATCGGCAGCCATTTGCGCGGCATCCATAGCGGCTGCCATGGCCTTTGCTGCTTGCATTGCTGCGTCTGTCTCCACCGCAGCCTCTGCTACATTGGCACCTATGGAGATCGCGCCGGCCACAACCCCTGCGGTAGCCATCGCTTTATCAACAAAACTTGCCGCACCACTCGCGGGTTGACAACACATACAGATATCCAACATCCGCGCTGCACGTTTTCCACCGATAAACACATTCGACGAGCCTGTTTTAATTTCGAAAAAGGGAGTAAATCCCAAACATGTGGGCGCGATCCCTATATCACCAGCACGAGCCGCTGGCAGACTACCAATGAGCGTTTTAATATGATTTCCAATCAGCACATTTCCCAAACTCGGCAAGGGAACGACTGCGCCCGGAGGAGGAGCGGGTATATAACTGGGTGGATGAGGGTGCCCATGCGGTGAACCGATATAGAGTGAAGTCATAGTTGAGGCTGGAAAACTCGGCCACACCGCAGCGAGGGGAGCCGTTAAATTGGCAAATCCCACATTCAACGCATCTTGAACAGAAGATAAGGCTCCCATCACAGCGCCAGTAATGTTTGAAGCAGTCCGTAAAACCACGGCTACCTGTTCCCCGCCGGACAAAGTATCGAATGAGCGAGCTGAACCATCCGGGTTTCGTAGCAAAGGATTCTCTGTGGCCTTGCTGGCAGAGTCCCACCATCGCTCATAGACCCCACTCATTTCACTAAATGTATTTAGCGTTCGCTCCCCGTTATCGATATACCCATTGGTATTGTCTCCCGTCACGCCCATTGCGTGCTGATCAACCGCAAGACTAAGGCGATCCAAATAACTCATACCCTCTCCTTGGCTGGAGTCTTCGGCTTGCCTTCTTCTTTCTGCGCTATTTTTTCATTTATCAATTCTTTTTGCTTCTGAAATTCGGAAAGAGATACTTTTTCTTCAAAGACGACTTTTAGTTTCACAAGATACTTATCATAGTCCTCTTTATTTTCCAGCTTAGCCGACACAATCGCAGCATTACTCCAGGTCTCTATTGCATCTTTAATTTTATCTTGCTGCAACTGTGCTAGTGCCGCATAGTCCCAGCAGCGCAAACGTTGGCCAGCGTCACGCAACAACATGGCAAAGTCTGCTGCACCAAGAAAGAAAGGCTCCGCTTCATCCCATCTTTCCTGGGTATAACGTAAATCTGCCAGATTAAAATACAAATTGAACAAAACGGGCACGGGAGGTGGGTCAACCTGTGCGGCTGGCCCCATAGCCGCTTGAAAAAAATCACCGGCCTTTTCCAAATCCCCCAAGGCGCGATATGTTTCTCCCAATCCGTTCAAAGCAATAAGAGCAAAGATGGGGTTTTTCGTGGAAGCCGCATATTTTTCCACTAAAGCGTATTGTTGTATTGCTCGCTCGTATCTACCGTGACTGAAATCAATTCCTGCCAGCAAAAGGGCATTGTTAACACGCTCCTGCAGTGGAAGCTGTTCGTTTTGAACCGATTCTTGTAGCGATTTTTCAATCGCCGGAGGCGAAAAGTCTGCGGTTAATGTTCTGGATCGAGGAATAGGGAACTGAATTTGATCTATGATTGGTTTTTCAAACTCGTCACGAATTACCATGCGTATATGATGGCACCAAGGGAAAGGAAATTCATGCGCGGTCAATGCGTTTACAAAATTGGCATATTCCAGGCGATTCGTAATATTTAGTGGCAGCAAGCACCATACAACACAACATCCATCCAGTTGCGGTAATAGTGAACGCGTATACTCCATCAAATTTCTCAAACGGTCTATCGCGCGAAACTTCTCTTTATTCAGCATATTCTTTGGGAGAGAACAAATGGGTTCAGAACCATTCTTCTCTTGCGTTAAACGGATCGCATTTATCATAGGCGAAACACTGGCGACACATTTATCAACAAAATCATCAGTATTTTCAAATGCGTCTATTACAAACCAGTAGGGATCTGAAGCACTTGCCTCATTCAAACCCTCAAGAATCTTTAAGACCAGTCCTGCGTCTGGCTCAGAGCATTGGACTATCTGAAATAGATCGTCACGCTGGCTTGTAAATTCTGTCAACCCTGAGCGTAGATTTTCAACTAATTCGCGCATAGCTGTTTTCTAGTTTATTTTAACCACAGCACCCGTGATTTCATGCATCCCCACAGCCGATGAGTTTATCGCCGCCCCGGATATCGCTGTTTTGGTTTTATCCGTAACCACCGTTTGATTAGAAGTCCCAATTTTTGCTTCGTCTGTTCCGGAAATACTCACTTTTTTACTACTGACAAGCACATCATCACCCCCTACTATATCAATAGTCTTTCCGGATATTTTAATTGTGCCATCCGCGTCCAATTCAATTTTACTTTCTCCAGAAATGAGGGAGATTTTGTTTTTACCATTGATGGTAATTTCTCCCGCAGTAGAAGTAATGGTGATATTATTTGTAACCGTGCTGGAATGCGCATCCTGAAACGTTTCAGTCACTGCCCCCTTAACTTTGTAGCTAGCAGATCCAGTCTGCACATCGTGCTCAAAGGTTCCCGTTTCGATAACGATTTTGGTGTCACCTGTTATCGTTTCATTGAACTTTCCACCCACACTTACGGATCGATCAGCGGCTATTGAGTTCGTTTGATTATTACCAACACTGGTGCTCATATCTTTTTGGGCACTGATAATAAATTGCTCTGCATCTTTCTTATCTTCAAACGTAATTTCGTTTGAACCACCACTGCCTTTAGAGGAATCTGACTTGATGGTGCTCTTGGTTTTATTATCGGGCAATGCATTAGGCGGTGTATTGGTACCATTATACAAACGCCCGGTTATAATCGGACGATCCGGATCGCCTTCTAAAAACTCTATAATCACTTCATGCCCAACCCGCGGAATAAACATGGCACCCCAACCCGCACCCGCCCATAGTTGGGACACCCGCACCCAGCAGGAACTGGCTTCGTTACGCTGCCCTTGTCTATCCCAGTGAAACTGCACCTTAACTCGCCCATAACGGTCTGTTAAAATTTCGTCCTCACTTCCTCCGGTTACAATTGCGGTCTGCATACCTCGCATAACCGGTCTTTTTGCCCTTCTGCGCGGCCGAAACACTGTTTCAGCAGGAATGCAGTAAAACGAATTGGAATAGCTTGGGGGAGAGGTTCCTGCTTCTTCTTCGAGCGCACTCAGCTGTTTGCCATGGTGCACAACTTTAACCAAAGCATACTCGGCATTAAAATCATCTCTGGGATGGTCTATGAGACTGAATTTGTAACCGGGGATGACTCTTTGGCAATCACTTTCGCCATTAGCATTTTTTGCAAAACTTCGCATGGCGTCCAACCTAACCTGTGTCAGCTGAACACCACGATCTTCGTCCTCATAACGGCCTGGGTATTCATAAACTTCCAACTCGTCATTCATTTCCGCAAAGCACATGGTGCCCAAACCCAGAGCAGGGTTAGTAAAAAGAAAGTCATTACTGGACGTAACACCTGATCTAATTTCCCTCCCTAGTGAGAACTTTCGAATATGCGTGGCCTCTGAAACAAGCCCGGTCTGCCTGTTGTAGGGAATCTCTGGCTCGGTTGGGATGTCTTCATAAATTGAATTGCTGTCTGCAAAAATGATTTTTGAGTCGGTGTCATCATGACGAAAAAAGTAGAAAATGCCCTCTTCTTCCAGCATCCGTGAAATAAAGTTCCAGTCACTTTCATTGTATTGCACGCAATATTCACGTACTGCATAGCTTTCACTCAGGTTGAATTCATAGTTATCACTGGCTATATTGGCAGCAGCTAACACATCCTCAATTATTTCTTGGACATTCTTTTCTTGGAAAATTCGGCTGTCTTTACGAAACTGCAAGGTCCAATAAATGGGTACAATTTTAACTTCATAGACAGTAAGCCTACCACCGGATTCGCGCTGTCTAATACTGGCTACAATACCATTGATATATCGGGTGTCTGATCCATCCGCGCCCATAATGGCCAATGCGGCGGGTTGTGAAATGATGTCTTCCAATGTCAATTCATCGTCGTCGGTTGCGATGAGCATGTTACAACTATAAAGTTCGGAAAGGGTTTCGGTACAGTTGAACTCCACAACGCGAACATTCTCCATGCCACCGATAGTGGTTAAAAATTGGTCCAGGTTGGCTCGTAGATTCAACATGCGCAGTGCGCTTTCCCGGGTTTCTGACATGACAGCTCCCTTGTCTATATTGTAATAATGCGGACCCTATTAGAAATTATTACCGCCTAGTCTACTCCATTTTCCTTCGAAAACAGAGAACCCCTCTGGCACAGCTTTTGTGTGAGATTTGTCGGGCTCATCTAAGTGCCACTCAGACATGATCAATACGAAACCAAAATTGCCTATCGAACAAGTAAGCGGGTCTGCTTTTCAGCAATGGATAAAGCGAATAGGATGGCTGGGCTTTCTTTTCTTTTTTGTTAAAGGACTAGCGTGGTTGATCCTGTTCGCTCTAGTCTATCTATTTGGTATAAATTTCTAATATTTGCCACTAAATCAGAATACAGTAAGGGGTGACATGCTGCCACCCCCATACGAAATGCTTTGACTGCCGTTTCTAGATTTATTAAGGCACGCTTCGGGTTGTTATCAATTGAGACAAACCGATTAGTATCGGCAAGAGTCATAGTACGACAGGAAATTAACAGATTATTTACAGATACACTGCGGCACGAAGGGTTATTGCTTATTTATCAGTCAATCAGGTTTGACTAGTCAGCAGCTCGTCCAACTCCCCCAGGCGTTCGGGGGTGCCCACATCGGACCAAATACCCCGGTAGTGCTCACCACTTACCAGGCCTTTGTCCATACCTTCGCGCAATAAAGGGGCGAGCGGGAAACGACCTGGTGTGCAGTCTTTAAATAAATCGGGGCGCAGCAAAGAGATGCCACTAAAGGTCAGACGTGCCTGTGATCCTTGATGAGCCAGGATACCGTCTTCTTTCAGAATGAAATCGCCCTGCGGATGATGAGTGGGATTGTCCACCAACACCAGATGAGCCAATTGCGAGATTGAACCCAGATTTAACAGGTTCTCTATCGGGTAATCCGTCCACACGTCACCATTAATTAGAATAAATGGTTCACTGCCAAGGAGGGGAAGCGCATGAAAAATACCCCCACCTGTCTCCAAGGCCTCGCCTTCTGCAGAATAGGAGATCGCTACGCCAAAGGCACTGCCAGTCCCTAAGGCTTGCTCTATTTTTTCCCCTAGATAGGCATGATTGATAATGATGTCTTTGATTCCCAATTGTGAAAGCGCATTAATGTGATACTCGATTAATGGCTTTCCGGCCACCGGGATGAGAGGCTTGGGCATTGTATCCGTTAAGGGCCGCATGCGATCTCCTCGACCTGCTGCCAATATCATCGCCTTCATATGCCCTGTACCACCCTACCGCTCTCTGGATCCAAAACCGGGACAATTTTTTCCATTACGATGGTCTTGAGAAAACTCAACTCGGGGTATTTCTCACAAACCCATTGCACATAATTCAAGGTTCGCGGTATATCGGCCAGGTAGCCCGGCTTGCCATCACGATAGTTGAGCCTGGAAAAAATGCCGATGGCTTTAAGATGTCGTTGCACACCCATCAAATCAAACCAACGAAGAAAAATATCATACTCAGGAATTTTCAATTCATCCTGACTTATTAGTAAATCATAATATTTCGCTACCCAGGCCTCAACCCTTTCGAGCGGCCAAGCGACATAGCAATCCCTCAATAGCGAAACCAGATCATAGGTAATGGGCCCATTGACCGCATCCTGAAAATCCAGCACACCTGGGTTATCCGCATTCACTGCCATGAGATTGCGAGAATGGTAATCACGGTGCACCCACACCTGGGTTTGCGAAAGCGCTGACTGGGCCAGGAACTCAAACACAGTATGAAGTTGCTGCGTTTCTTTTTCGCTGAGAGACTGGCCCAGATGCTTACCCAGAAACCAGTCTTCAAATAGCATCATCTCTCGCCACAACAGGGCATGATCGTATTCAGGAAGCACTAATTCGTCCGTATCGGCCTTATTAGTTTGCAATTTAAACAATGCATCCAGGGCATCTCGATACAACGAATCGGCTGTCTCTGAATTGAGCACATCCGCATACTGCTGATCACCCAGATCAGAGAGCCAAAGAAATCCGTCTTTGAGGTTTGTCGCGTGGACCTGCGGAACATGTAGCCCCCTGTTCCGGAAGGCCTGGGCCACATTCAGATAGGGAACGCAGTCCTCATGCTCCGGGGGAGCATCCATCAAGATGGTGGTCTTTCCATCCACAATCAGACGAAAATAACGCCGGAAGCTGGCATCTCCCGAAGCCAGCTCAATATCGTAGTTGATAACTCCTTGCTCAGTTTCCAACCACTTCTTCAAATTGTTAAGACGTTCATCCATCATTTGCCTGATATTCTACTTCTCATTTGCAAGATTTACACGGCCACGTTATGCTGTACAGATCAGCAGGACGCGCATTCGACCAAGGACGGTGTTTCTTCTCTCATGAGTGAATCTGTTGGACCGCGCCCCCTAATAGTTGGCGAAGTTTTATTCGATTACTTTCCCTCTGGAGAGCGTGTCCTTGGTGGAGCCCCGTTTAATGTGGCCTGGCACCTACACGGTTTCGGTCTGTTTCCCTATTTCCTGAGCCGTATCGGCACAGACCCCTCGGCAGACGAGATTCGACTGCGCATGAACGACTGGGGTATGGACGCAGGCGGCCTAGAAAGTGATCCCAAACACCCCACGGGACAAGTCCAAATCGAATTTGATCCGGATGGTACACACCGTTTTCACATCGTCCCCGATCAGGCCTATGACTATATCGATGGTCAGACCCATTTCAACAGTGCAAAAAAGAAACCATGGGGCTTATTATATGTGGGCACACTGGCCCAGCGCAGCCCCCACTCAGCTCAATCTATCCACGATCTCTTCTCCCTGAATGTTCCTCGCTTCGTTGATGTCAATTTGCGCGCCCCATGGTGGGACCAGGCTACGGTAGATCGCACCTTAAATGGGGCAAAATGGG
>JAOUPJ010000079.1 GCA_029879945.1 Gammaproteobacteria bacterium | reverse complement strand
ACCGCTCTGCACCTTGGCGTCCCATACCCAGCGAGACATCAACGGTATCGCCTCCGGACTTGTGTAATGGAGCATTTCCGCACCCCAATCCCACACAGCACGCTGCATCTTGCGCTCGGTGAAACCAAGTGTCTGAACAAATAGATCCAAACGCTGGTTCACGTCTGCTTCGCTTCCGTAGAGCAATTGCTCGATGGCCTCAACCAGCTCCTGATGCGAAATTGTAATCGCATGCAGATTCAGTTTTCGTCTGGCAGTGAAGACTGTTTCCAGTAAAATTTCCACATCACCAGCTTGTAACTGACTCAAGGCATCTCTAATCAGGGCATCGTTGAAAAAACGATGCTTCTTTTCCAGCGCCTCGATAAAACTATCGATACCACCTTTTTCATCCGCCCCCTGCAACAAACGCGATATCTTGTTGCGGGCTATTTCCTGGTCCAGGCTAATCGGCAACTCAGTAGGCTTGATAGTGACCAGACTCACGCGCCAGACCTATTGATACTACAGATCAGACAAGGCTCGCATGGCCGCTGCCCGTCCCTGAGATATTGAGTCATCAATCGTCTCGGGCCCATATGCCGCGCCGGCCGCGTAGATTCCCTTTTTGGTGGTACCGCAAGTATTCGTATAATGCTCAGCTCTTTCGATATAGCCATGACGTTCCAGACCTACACCAAACACGCGTGACAACTCCGGGTTGTCTTCATTGGGGTCCATACCGATAGCATGTACAACGATATCAAACGGAATCACGATAGGACGCTTCACGAGCGTGTCTTCGCCCTTCACTAATAGTCGCCCGTCGGGACTCTTGGTCACTTCAGCAATACGTGCCTTGACGTATTTGACTTTAAATTCTTCTTGAGACTTCCAGTAGAACTTGTCTTCATACAAACCAAAGGTACGAATATCCATGTAATAGATAAACACATCGGTTTGCGGAGACATTTCACGAATCTCCATCGCCAGATTGGCAGACACAGTACAACAAATCTTGGAACACCATTCGCGTCCGATTTGTCTATCACGTGATCCAACACACAATAGAATGGCAACACGTTCAGGGACACGTCCATCAGAGGGACACGTAATTTTACCCGAGCCCACCATCTGTTCCATTTGGGTTGTGGTCATCACATCAGGAAAGGTACCAAAACCCCATTCGGGCTTATTGACCGAATCGAAGTGAGTAAAACCCGTACCCATGACAATCGACCCGGCTTGGACGGTTTGACCATTGGAAAGCGTAGCGGTGAAGTTACCCACTTCGCCATCCAGTTTGGTTACGGTCGTGGACTTGTGTACAGTAATATTCTTACTGCCTTCCACTTCCGACACCATACGGCCTATAGCATCTTTGGCCCATTCACCGGAAGGAACTAGCTTGGCGTAACCCGAAAGAATGGGCGCGCCTCCAAGCTTATCTTCCTTTTCGACGAGCACCGCCTTTTTACCGGCTGCAGCTATCCCAGATGCGGCTGATAGACCTGCTGGTCCGCCTCCTACGACTAGAACTGTGTCTCCCATGTAGGTTAACCCCCTACGGCTAATTTTGGATCATAGAGATATTCGATCTTACCTTGCTCAACTTCTTTAAGGTATTCCTCGAACCGCTTTTTGGATTCAGCCCAGCTGATTCCCATTTTTTCGACCGCCTCTTCGCAGGGAGAGGCATGCCATTGTAACTGAACAATCTTGAAAGGATCAGCACCGCAGGCCAGTGCCGCAAACTGCACGTCTGCCATGATAGGGACCGAGAAATCCTGACCATGTGATTTACCGATCCACTGATTCTTATCCATGGTGGTGATACAACCGGTGTCTATACCTAGCAACACATCGGCGTTGGCTTCTTGCCTAACCACTTTGATCTTTCTATCCATAGTAAAGGAGCGCGTGAACTCACGCTCAGAGATGATATGACGGAAACCGAAACCACAACAGTCATACCACGTGGAGTAATCGATTACATTGGCACCTAGGGCCTGAGCGATCGATGTGCCGGGTGCCGTACGGTTGCCACCGAGCACAGTTGGATCATAGATGGCGTCTTCATGGACCATCTTGTAGTAGTGACATGCAGCATGAACCGTAGTGCGAATATTGGAAACATCGATTTTTTGCAATTCATTGGCAATGCGATGACGCATCACGTGCACCCACTCGGAATAGTGGATGATTTCTTCGGGGATAACCAATTTGCCGTCCACCAGACGACCGAGCTTACCCAGAATTTTCTTAACCTTTTCTCTTAACTCAGGGGATTCGACCAGATATTTCCGAATCTCCTTGTAGTTCCCGTACGAGGTTCCGCAGTGAACCAAGGGGAAAAAGTGACCGGCATCATGTCCCAAGCGTTGACCCGAGACATAGGCCTGATGGAAGTTGCGCAGAAACACGGCGGCAAGCGATTCCACGTTACCGATTCCGGAACCGTGGTAATTCCATGCAGTACAAGAAGTCTGATCGGTCTCGTCCAGATAGTCCACGCCTGGCTTATAGCCAAACTCATTCATGAACCACATCAAGGACGTTGGATAACCCGGAATGTTTCCACATTGCCCGCACGATTTGTGGTGCCACAATTGCGTGGTGGGAATTTTTTTGTCCCAACCAAAAAGCGTTTGGACTATTTCAGGCTTATGGGCGTCGGTAATGCGATGAACGATGATCTCGCCTTCTTTTTCCAGTTCCCACATGTGATCGCGCACATCATCCATGCGCTCACCCAGATCGATAGTCCGACGGTCTACGTGTTTGCGAACCCAGTCTGTAGCGGCCACCGCCTCTTCTGGAGACAAGTTGGTTGATTGGAACATGGAACCATGACCGGCAACGCCCTGGCCGTCGGTGTTATGGAAACCGGGCTTCATCGTGCCGGCACCTGCACCCTGGGCATCCGTATTATGATTTCCGGGCTTTTGCTTATCAGACATGGCTAGTCCTCCAATTCGTTTGAATGTTAGAGCAACGGCAGCTAATCATCATCGTCCTCCTCCTGTTCCTCTAACCAATCTTCATACTCTTCGCGTTTTTCATCGATAAAGTCATCGATAACATCAAAAAGATTTTCATCCATCAACTCAAGGGAATCCAGAACACCTGTCATTTCCCATATGGTGTACATTTCGACCGAGGTCTTGAGACTGACCTCCCATGCGGTATCAGTAGTCTGTAGTGTTTTGACGGGGATCGCCTTGCGCAGAGTTTTGAGATTACCCTCTACTTTTTGAATATTCGGACCCCAGTCAGGAAAGTGGTCGGGCTGGATCATATCGGGGGAAAGCTGATTGCCGGTGGTAATCAGCTTCAGCATGACGCGACCAAAGGGGCGAAGCACGTCCTTCGCGGATTGCATGCCATGTTTAATGGCTACCTCGCGCATAATGGCAACCAGGCCGCCCGGTGAATTTTTAAACGGGCAGCGTGCGGCGCAGGTCATGCATTGGGCACAGGCCCAAATCTTTTCCTGCATGGCATCATAGATTTGTTCAACATTTTCCGTCCACAGGAGCTGGACGATTTCACGTGGGCTGTAATCATAAAACTGCGCCGACGGGCAGGTAGCAGTACAAATACCGCAGTTTAAACAACCGTTTAGCTCGTGATCATAACGAAAGTCGTCTTTGATATCCTCAAAGACCTGCTGCATCTCGGCGTAAGTCGCCATAATACCCCCGTTCCTAGTCTACTCAATCCATCCAATTACCCAACTAGTCAGGCTTTTCTATATCGGCACTTGAGCGGGCTTTAAAACCATAATTTGTATATTATATTATTATTCCCTTATATAATAATACACTACATTACCACGCAAATACCGCTTTTACCCCAAGAACTATTCTATATATACATAAGTGAAATCGTGATGCGTATCGCCCCTAAGCCCCACTGGGCACCGGCGTGAAGACCGATGTTACCAAACCAACAATGGGGCATGAGCACAACTAGCTAATCGAATTGGCGAAACTGCTTATTCTAAACTCTATATAGACAAGCCAATTTCCAGATAAAATCAGCCCTTTTTAATCAGAAAGAAAAATTTGCCGCCTTCCTCATTATGTGAGAGCAGCTCGTTTCCTGTCTGTTTCGAAAAGGCCTGAAAATCTTTAACAGAACCCGGATCAGTGGCAATAACATGCAAAACCTGCCCGGATTCCATACCAGCAAGACTCTTCTTCGCACGCAAAATAGGCAGCGGACAATTCAAACCGGAGGCATCCAGTTCAACATCAAAATTGGCCATATATAACTCCTTAAACGGTGGTGATTTTCTGTTACAACTATTGTAGCACCTAATATCTAGCTCACAGACTGTCTATTCATGCTAGCGTAGAATTTACTATATGATAGTGTTCTTTTCTATGTCGCCGTCCACGAGATCAATCAAAATCAGACTGAAAAATATTATCGGGGAATAACTATGACAAATAGCAAGCACATCAAAACCAAATTATACCCTAATAAAAAAGCGCATTTTTCTGCGACTTGCTTTTTAGCTGGAACCAAGCTGGACGAAACAGATTCATAAGTACGATAATGCAAGACTACCACCTCACAAAACACTGATTGAAAGGTCACTATGAACAAAGACGATTTCCACAATCACTCACGATACACCGTTACGCTTACCGACGAGCACGGCAAGGCTCGCCCCAGCAAGTTTTATGTGCTGCACAAATTATCCAGCAGCATGATTGTGCGCTTAACGGAAAGAGAGGGGATACTAAAGAAAATTGGTTACGATTCAGTCAAAAAAATCGTTACTCAAGAAGCGGTTCCCGAACAAAACCGAATCAGCCTCCCTCCCGCCTTGCTGGAGGAAAAATTCTGGAAAGACAGAGACGAGATGCAGCACTATTCGTCCACCCCCCATTCGGGCAAATAGTTGCATAGTTTTCCTGTTCGAGTTGTAGCTATAGGTGGCGATGCTAAAACGCCGGAGAAATATGAGAAAACTTACACAGGCCTTTTTGCTATCCCTATGCATTTCCGGGCCTTCCCCTGCTCTTTCTCAGATTGGCAACGCCGCCACCACGCCTGATGGCATTTCATTGCCAAGCATGGGGACAGACACCAGCCCCCATCGTTCCGCAGCAGAAGCAAAGCTTCGCGGCGAATGGTTGATGCGCCAGATCAGAAGAGGACTCAATCTCTTTTACGATCCGGAAATCGATAATTACATCGTGGACCTGGGTTACAGACTGGTATCAAACTCGGACTACCACAACCGATTCTTTTATTTCTTCGGGGTCAACGACCCTTCTATTAACGCCTTCGCCGCGCCAGGCGGCTATATCGGCGTACACTCTGGATTGATATTGGCCGCAGAGACCGAGGGAGAGCTAGCCGCAGTAATGGCCCATGAAGTGGCACACATAGGCCAGCTACATATCGACCGCGCCACTGAGGAAGCCAACAAACTTAGTCTTCCAACTTACGCAGCCCTGGTCGCCGCGGTGATACTGGGCAGCCAAAATGCAAACATCACAGAGGCAGCCATACTGGCGACCATGGCGGCCAATATCCAGAGCAACCTGAATTTTACCCGCGCCCATGAGCGCGAGGCAGACCACATCGGAATGAAAATTCTGACCCAGTCCCAATTTGACCCTCACGCAATGCCCGCATTTTTTGAGCGACTGCAACAGAATGATCGTCTTTATGACGCGCAAGTGCCAGAATTCTTCCGTACCCACCCGGTAACCAGCAATCGTATTGCGGAAACCAGAGACCGGGCCAGCAAATACGACTACCACCCACTTCCAGACAAATTGCGTTTTCACCTTATCAAGGCAAAGATCAGAGTGCTCTCCTCTGATAATCCGGCAGACATGGTGGCACGTTACGAAGCAAAACTGAACACAGGAAGCTATACCCACAGATATGCGGAATTGTATGGATATTCACTCGCCTTATTGAAAAACCACCAGTTTGAAGAGGCGGGCAAGGTCATTGAGTCCCTCATTAAGGAAGACCGGGAACGCATCCCCTATTTACTGGTGAAAGCGCAAATCAAATCCAGCTCTGGCCAGGTAAAAGAATCATACTCCGTTTTTGAGGATGCCCTCGCACTCTATCCCAATAATTACGCACTCAGCCATAGCTATGCAGAAACTCTACTACAGTTTGGGGAACCCGAAAAAGCCGCTTCACTACTTAACAGCATGAAAAAAAATCATCCTACCCCGCCCCTTTATCAGCTTTTAGCCAAGGCAGAGGGAGAATCACGACACACCGCCAAGGCTCATCAAGCCCTGGCCGAATTTTACTTCCTCAACGGATTAACGCATACCGCCATTGAACAACTCAACCTGGCGCTGAAACAGCGACGAGTGAGTGATATGGATAAAATCCGCATAGAATCCCGCATGCAGGAATTTAAAGAGATTGCGCTGGCCGAGAAAAATCTAGATCTGAATTGAGACCACTGCAACACTATTCACTGCACCCCAAAGTGAGATCATCTTCACACTTTCAATACTTGGATTAACAGGTCAGACAGTTATGTTTCTAAAACTTTACTGATAAATTCAACACATTAGTAAGTTATTAGTCTAAACTTTTTGTGGAGGTATAAATAAATATTTGTTTTTACCTTTCTTTACTTTATGTATGCTTTATCGCTTGGGGTATTATTCCGGGGTTTGGAGCAACTTTTGCTTTATTAAAAAGCTTAAGTGACCGCATAGGAGGCAGTCATATGAAATTTCGCGTCGACTTTTCGACAGCAACGCCGATTGCTGTATTAATAATCAGTTTGATTTTCAGCATACTGGTACCGAGCATCGCCTTTGCAGGTGATGAAGAGCAAGGGAAGGCCATCGCTTTTGATCGAAAAAAAGGCAATTGCTTGGCTTGTCATGCCATTGAAGGAGGCTCGCTTCCAGGCAATATTGGTCCACCTTTAGAAAACATGAAAAATCGCTATCCAGATAAAGCGAAATTGAGAGACCAAATCTTTGATGCCACAAAACGAAACCCTAATTCCATCATGCCTCCATTCGGCAAGCATGAGATTCTGACCAAGGACGAGTTGGATAAGGTTGTCGAGTTCATTTATACACTGTGATACCAGGATTCGAGATAGGAGATATTAGAGTGAGCATAAAGCGAAGAACATTTATCAAAGGTAGCGCGGCGACCGGTGCACTGGCATTGGCAGTGAGCGCAGGCCTTTTGGTACCAAAATCAGTACTGGCTGCTTGGCCAGAAAATGCCTTTAAACAAAAAGAGCTGAATGACGCCATTGATGCATTGTTTGGCACCAGCAAAACAGAAGACGGAAAAATCGAAATTTCCGCGCCAGAGATTGCTGAAAATGGTGCGGTAGTACCCATTTCGGTAACCACCAAAATCCCTAATGTACAATCGATTGGGGTGTTCGTTTCAAAGAATCCACAACCCTTGACCTGCTCTTATGATTTTCAGGGCACACTAGATGGCTTTGTTTCTACTCGAATCAAGATGGGTGAAACTTCAGACATTATCGCCGTGGTAAAGGCTGAAAGCGGTCTGTTTTCGACCAAGAAAACAGTAAAAGTCACCATCGGCGGATGCGGCGGTTAACACCGCTTCCAACTAGATCAAGAGGATTAGAAACATGGCGTCGAACACAGTCAAGATTAAGGCTAAAGCAGCAGGCGGACGAATCGAGGTAAAAACCCTGATTAAACACGTTATGGAGACGGGTTTAAGAAAAGATAAAAAGACAGGTGAAAAAATCCCAGCACACTTTATTAAAGAGGTGAGCTGCGAGCATAATGGCAAACCTGTCATGGTCGCTAATTGGGGGGTTGCTATATCCAAAAACCCCTATCTGTCTTTTAACATACTAGGCGGAACCAAGGGCGATACCATTAAAATCAGTTGGGTGGACAACAAGGGCGAAAGTGATTCTGCCGTTGAAAAAGTCAAATAAGCGAGCATCACTACGCTAGCTGACACGGACGAACTGTCGCGATAAATTAGGAGAAGGTTACTATGCGCAATTTCACAGCATATATTGTCATTACAGGCATCCTATGCGGATTTGCCTTTGGGGCGCAGGCTAGCCCTGAAAGTGATCGCAAAGCGTTTGTAGAGTACTATAAGAAAAAATTCCCCAAGGTGAAGAAAAGTGAGTACGTCAATGGAGTCTATGCCATTGATGCCGCTTCCAGAGCCCAGTGGGAATCGATTGAAGAGTTTCCTCCTTATGAGATCTTCATTGATGAAGGGGAAACACTATTCAAAAAGAAATTCAAAAACGGTAAGTCTCTGGCCAGTTGCTTCCCAGACTATAAAAAAGGGATCGCCCAAACCTACCCCCAATGGGACTCAAAACGAAAAATGGTCGTAACCCTACCATTAGCGATCAACGAGTGCCTAAAGAAAAATGGCGAAGAAGAGTTTGAATATAACAAAGGCAAGATTGCCAGTGTCTTGGCCTATCTTGGCTTTCTCTCACGCGGCAAAACAATCAGCGTTAAAGTCCCAAACAAAGATGCTCGAGCAGCATACGAAGATGGGAAAAAGTTTTATTACACACGCCGCGGCCAACTGAACATGGCCTGTGCGCATTGCCACTTGGACAATGCGGGTAAACGAATCCGGGCCGATATACTCAGCCCTGCCTTAGGTCATACTTCACACTTCCCAGTCTATCGTGCCAAATGGCAAGAGCTGGGAACCCTGCACAGACGTTTCGGTGGCTGTAATAAGCAGGTGCGTGCAAAACCGTTCAAGCCACAAAGCGAAGAATACCGTAATCTGGAATACTTCCTCACTTATATGAGCAATGGCCTGAAAAGCAATGCGCCAGGCATGAGAAAGTAGTCTCTAATAAAGCCTTAAAAAAGCCCGGTTTTTCCGGGCTTTTTTGTATAAGGAAATTGAAATCGATTTTTGCTCGAATAAATTCTAAACTTCTGTAGTGAGTGGAAGATACTGAAGTATAGATTTGCCAGACAAAGACTAAACCCGTTTTTAGGAGTGTTTTGATATGAACCTATCACGTCGAGAGTTTCTTCAGATCCTTGCAGCAGCGGGGTTTAGTGGCCTGACCATTCCCGGGCTAAACAAAGCCGCACATGCAGGAACCCTGGATAAGCTTTACGACATGCCTAAATTTGGGAATGCGAGTTTGCTCCATATTACGGACTCACACGCCCAGTTAAACCCGGTATGGTACCGCGAACCCAATATCAATCTGGGTATCGGCAGTATGCGCGGCAATCCCCCGCACCTGGTTGGCAACAGTCTATTGAAATACTACTCGATTCAGGCAAACACAGCAGAGGCACACGCCCTAACCCATTTAAATTTCGAGCATGCCAGCAAGCAGTTTGGCAAAGTGGGTGGCTACGCCCATCTTAAAACACTAGTAGACCAACTGCGTTCTGAACGGCCGGGCGCCCTATTGCTGGATGGGGGAGATTGCTGGCAAGGGTCGGCTACTTCTCTGTGGACCAAAGGCCAGGACATGATAGACGCCAGCCTGTTGCTGGGGGTAGACGTGATGACCGGTCATTGGGAATTCACCTATGGACATGAGCGTGTAAAAGAGGCCATAGAAGGCTTTCGCGGAAAAATGGACTTCGTCGCCAATAACGTCATTGACACCCAATGGGAAGAAAAAGTATTTCAAACCCACACCATCAAACAAATCAATGGCCAGACTGTTGCGATTATCGGCCAGGCCTTTCCCTACACGCCCATTGCCAATCCCAGATATTTGATCCCGGACTGGAGTTTTGGAATTCGCGAAAAAGAATTGCAGCAGCTCGTAAATAAACTTAGAGACGAAAAAATAGGCGTTATTGCTCTGCTCTCACACAACGGCATGGATGTGGATCTCAAACTGGCTTCCAGAGTGACAGGCATTGACGTCATACTAGGAGGGCACACCCACGATGCCGTTCCCAAAGCGATTGAGGTGAGTAATAAGGGTGGCAAAACCATTGTCACCAATGCGGGCTCTCACGGTAAGTTTATTTCAGTTTTTGATATGGACATTAAGAACGGCAGGATGCAGGACTATCGATACCGCCTACTGCCCGTATTTTCCAACGCACTCAAAGCCGACAAGGATATGCAGGCCCTCATCGATAAGGTACGAGCCCCCTTCAAAGATAAATTGGAAGAAAAACTCGCGATCACCGAATCCACCCTGTACAGACGGGGTAATTTCAATGGTTCCTTTGACCAGCTCATACTCAATACCATGATGGAAGAAATGGACGCCGAGATCGCCTTTTCTCCGGGATTCCGTTGGGGCAGCAGCCTGCTACCAGGGGAGGCCATAACCTTTGAAGATATCATGAACCAAACTGCAATCACCTACGGGCATACCACTTTGAATGAGCTGAGTGGTGAACGTATCAAGCTGGTTTTGGAAGACGTGGCAGACAATCTATTCAATGAAGACCCTTACTATCAGCAAGGTGGAGACATGGTACGGGTTGGAGGATTGCAATACAGTATGGACCCCACACAAAAAATTGGAAAGCGCATTTCCAATATGACGCTAAAAGGTAAGCCCATAGACGCCAAGAAAAATTATAAAGTCGCTGGTTGGGCATCGGTAGCAGAGCCAGTGGAGGCACCAGCGATTTGGGATGTGGTGGCAAAAAATCTACGAAGCAAGAAGACCGTCAATATTAAAGAACTCAATAACCCCGAGTTGATCGGCTTGGGCCTAAACCAGGGATTTGAAAAATAGCGGACTCGCCCCGAAACCTAACGCACCTTCTTTAGCAGCGTCAGGGCGATCACGAAAAAGACGGTCGTCGGTAAACTGGCCGCCAGAAAGGGATTGATATGGTAGACCAGTCCTACATAGTTAAAGACCTGGCTGGCCAGGTGAAAAACGATTCCTACCAATGTTCCGATGAGAACCCTGTGCCCCGAACTGGTTAGCCTCAGTGAACCAAAAATAAAGGGCAGCGCCGCGATGACCATAAGCATCGTCGAGATAGGCGAAATAATTTTGGTCCAGAATGCCTGTTTATACTTTCTCGAATCTACGCCGTTGGATTCCAAATAATTGGCATATTGATACAGCGTCCAGGCGGGCATGGTTTCGGGATTCACCATCACCACTTCCAGAAAATCCGGATTAAACCAGGCCTTCCAAACACTCTCCTCCTGAGAGTTTAGAGTCAGATGGTCTTTTTGCAGGGAAACCGTAGTGGTCTCATGCAGATGCCAACTGCCGTCCAATTGATACTCCGCCTCTTTGGCCCTCACCAGTTCATTCAATGCCCCGTTCGCGGTAAGTTCGATCACCTGTACATCACCCAATCGTGCACCAGGTAAGATCCTTTGAATATTGATAAACCGATTCCCTTCGCGCACCCATAGACCGCTCTCGGTTTGCAAGGTGATGCGGGAACTTTGGGCAATGGCGCGATTTGTCTCGGCATAACGTTCAGAAAAAGGAGCCAGAAATTCACCCACGATAAAGGCTGCAAGCATGAGTACAGCGCCAATCTTCAAGACCGCTTTGAGTATGTCCTGATAGGAATAGCCGGCAGCCCGCATGGCAACCAGCTCTGAATGGGACGCCAAGGCACCCAGCCCCAGCATGGTCCCCATCAGTGCGCTGGCCGGAAACAACTGGTAAACCAACTTGGGCATGGTGGCCAGTGAATAGATGAGCGCGTCCAGGCCATCGTAACTTCCCTTCCCCACATCTGTCAGCTCATCGGCAAATGCGAAAAAGGTAAACAGAGAGAGCATGACCAACAGCACCAAAAGCGTGGACTCACCAACGGAGCGTGCGATATACCGATCCAATACGCTCATATCGTCTTGAGCCTCAACTTGGAAAGAAGCCAAGGGGTACCAAACTGTTTTGCTGTTAAGACCAACAGCGTAAACAAGGCGAGTATATGCACCCACCACATACCGATCCACGGATTCACAACTTCGCTCTTGACCCAGGAACGCGCCAACATGAGTAGATAGAGATAGACCACATACAAAAGAAAGGCGACGAAAAGTTTGGCAAAACGCCCCTGCCGCGGAGTGGTACGGCTAATGATCACCGCCAAAAGCGTGAGGATAATACAGGCCACAGGCATGGAGACACGCCATTGCAACTCTGCAATGTCTTCCGCTTCGCCACTGGCCAGAAGCTGTTGCGTCGTCCAGGCGATGCGGGGGCGTTGTCCGGCGATTATCTCCTCTTTGGCCACGCGCACCCCACTGCGCCCATATTCGTGTATCCGGTAACCCTGTTCGCCAGGCAATTCTTCAAATCGATAACCGTCTTCCAGGACAATAAATTGGGCACCTGTCGAGAGATCGGTCTCCTGATAACCACTGGCAGCAGAAAAGATGTCCCGCTTACCTTCGTCGTTCACATAAACAAATACATTGCTCATGCTCAGTCCCTCATCATCCAGGGACTCCATATAGAATACGCCTTTACCCCCACGTATTTCGTGGAAGCGCCCCGGCTCCAGAAATCCCAGCTCCGACTCCACCTTGGCCTTATCCCGAATCGCATACTGCATCTCCTCGGCCCAGGGCGCGAAATACAAGGAAAGGACGGCAACAATCACCGAG
>JAOUPJ010000339.1 GCA_029879945.1 Gammaproteobacteria bacterium | reverse complement strand
AAGGGGGTGGAAACAAAAAATATTGAGCTAGGGGTTCGAACCCTCGATTCAATCGGGTCGGGTTCGACGACCGAGGCTTTAGTTTCCCATTATTTTCACTCTTGGTGCTGGTAAATTTCCTCCCCATGAGTACAATATGCGTCCTCAGCGCAGATGCTGAGGATTTTTTATATGCGCCCGTAGCTCAGCTGGATAGAGTACTCGGCTACGAACCGAGCGGTCGGGAGTTCGAATCTCTCCGGGCGCGCCATACAAACAAAAAAAGGTCATCGACAGATGGCCTTTTTTTGTTTGCAGCGACCGCAAAAACGGAATCGGACTCCCGGCCGCGTAGCGGTCATTGGAGTTCGACGACCGAGCATTGGCAATGCGAGGGAGAACGCTTTCGCTTAAGCGAAAGCGGCCCGAAACAGCCGAAGGGTGTGTAGGGTGAGGGCCAGAAGGCCCGAATAATCTCTCCGCACTGTAGAACCGCTTCGCGCTTCATGCAGCATTAGTTCGCTATCGCTCACGTCGCCGCGCCATACAAACAAAAAAGGGTCATCGTAAGATGGCCTTTTTTTGTTTGCAGCGACCGCAAAAGCAGCCTTTTTACTTTTACGCCGAATCCTTACTTTCGGAGCTTGGGCAGATCCCCCGTAGGCTGGGGCTGAGGCAAAGCCGAAGCCCAGCATTAATACTCAAACCTCCGCGCAGCTCTTGTTCTGCTGAGAAAACTGCTCCAGATCCGTCATCATTTGAGAAAGGGATATACTTTTTTCAATCTCCGTAGCCAGTCGGTCGATCGACTGTTCTTTGGCGTCTGTGTAGGAGACGGCGCTACCACTATCGAGTCCCGCCCAGGACAATATGGCGTTACAACTGGAGGCCTGATCAAAAAGGCCATGCAGATAGGTGGCGAGAATCTGATTATCCTCACTTACTGCGCCCTCGGGTTTTTCGTCGATATAGGCAAAGGGTTTCTCCAGAGCGGTCCCCTTGGTGACTCCCGCATGTATTTCATAGCCCGAAATACTGCTATCGCACCAACTCAACTGCCCACGCACATTTTTCAAAATCTTTTGGGAACAGAGGGTTGTTTCGTAATCCAAAAGGCCTAGCCCGGATTTGACGTGCTCTGGCCCCTCTATTCCATCGGGATCGTAGATCACTTTCCCCAGCATCTGTAGTCCGCCGCAGATACCAATAATTTTACCACCGTACCGTAAGTGCCTTAGTATGGTCTCTTCCCATCCCTGATCTCTCAGCCAATTCAGGTCCGCCATGACACTCTTGCTTCCCGGGAGAATAATCAAATCCGCCGGTGGGGGTTTTTGATCGGGGCCGATAAAGGCAAAGTTGATATCGGGATGTATCTGCAAGGGTTCAAAATCAGTGTGATTACTAACTCGAGGTAGCGCTGGGACGATTACCCGAAATTTGTCATTCTCTTGCAGGGGCGCTTTGGGTAACGCGTCTTCCGCGTCCAGTGTTAGGCCTTGCAGGTAAGGAAGCACGCCATACACGGGTTTTCCGGTTTTTTGTTCCAACCAATCGAGTCCTGATTCCAAAAGCTTAATATCGCCCCGAAATCGATTGATTATAAATCCAATCACCCTTGCCCGTTCTGATTCGCTAAGCAACTCCAGCGTACCGACCAGATGTGCAAAGACACCGCCGCGATCAATATCAGCTACGAGAACAACCGGACAGTCCACCGCTTCAGCGAAACCCATATTGGCGATATCATTCTGGCGTAGATTGATTTCTGCTGGTGAACCGGCGCCTTCTACGACGACTAAATCGTATTGCTTACTTAGTCGATGGTAAGAATCCAGAACAGCATGCTTGGCCGTCGTCTTGTATTCATGATAATCCAGGGCATCCAGGTTTCCGATGGACTTTCCCTGCACGATGATTTGAGCTGTTTTGTCCGAGGTAGGTTTAATGAGAACGGGATTCATATCACTATGTGGTTCGAGCTTGCATGCAAAGGCCTGCAGCGCTTGCGAACGACCTATTTCACCGCCGTCAACCGTTACTGCACTGTTCAGCGCCATGTTTTGAGGTTTAAAAGGGGCGACCGCTTTTCCTTGTCGTAAAAAAACACGACACAAACCCGCAGCCAGAGTGGACTTTCCCGCATCGGACGTAGTGCCTTGGATCATCAGCGTTTTAGCAGCCACTTTTTGAATCCTATCTTTATACCTATGTGGTCAAGCGTGCTTTGGAGTGACGATGAGCGACGAGTCTTAGTGCCAAATGTAAAACCAGGGCAAGGGACACATAGAAGGCCATGGCCTTGAGGCTTGAGGGAAAGTAGCGAACAAATCTTTCGCCAAACTCCGCCAGACTGGTATTTACAAAGCGGCCGGAAAGGAAATAGAAGCCGCCACTGGAAAACAATTCACAGCTTACAACGGAAGTGAAAAATGCACTCGCCAGGCGTGTGAGTCCTTTGATGCCATATTCGTAATGTCGTGCGAACCATCTACCACCCAACCAAAGCGTTGCATAGGCGGGTAGCAAAAAACCATATGCCGGACTAAAACAGAAAGTGCTGCCCGAACCCCAAAGGTATTCTGAAAAATCGATAGACCAGCTGAGGCTAAGTAAAGCATACAAAACCCACGCGGGTCTCAGATAGACACCGGCAAGAAAAAATACTGCCCAGGAGGCACCCGGAAGTGCGTCCAGGCT
Source organism: Gammaproteobacteria bacterium (assembly GCA_029879945.1). GTDB lineage: Bacteria > Pseudomonadota > Gammaproteobacteria > S012-40 > S012-40 > JAOUPJ01. The sequence continues at coordinate 959 of JAOUPJ010000339.1, read as the reverse complement.
AAAAAAATGATGGCTGCGCGTGGCAGCCATCAAAAGTATGAGAATCGCGCCAAGGACTAGTTGGCTATTTTTAGAGAGAATTGGCATGGATCAGGTTCCACCCTATTCCGGTTGATAGCGTACGGTCAGGTATGCGCTTTGGCCGGGTTGGGCGTAGCCGTTAATCGATTGGTAGCTCTCATCAAGAACATTTTCTCCTCTGACTTGAACTTTCCAATCCTTTGAGAAAGGGTGCTCTGCCCTTAAGTCCAATGTGGTGTATGGTTTGTTTTCTATAGAATTTGCCGCGTCATCATAGCTTTTACCCACAAGCTTCACACTTGTGCCGAAAGTGGTTCGGCCCAAAGATTTGTCTAGATTGAGTGAAACAGTCTCATAAGGTCGTCTGGCTAGTAGCTTGCCATCGTTTGCTCCTTGGGAAAGATCCAGTGCTTGTTGGCTCGTAAAATTCAAACCAAAATTCCAAGATGAAACATTAGCCTGCCAAGAAAGCTCCAATCCTCTAATACGAACTTGTGCAATGTTGTTTGCCTTCGATAAGGCGGCGTCGTAAGCAATTAAATCGTCGATGTCAGTTTCATAGGCATAAAGTGCGATTTTGCTGCTCTTCGCCGAGTGGATCGCCCCTACTTCGAGGGTGGTTGATTTTTCCGGACGCGTGCTGGTTGACCCATAGAAGGGGAAATAAAGCTCATTGAATGTTGGCGCTTTAAAGGCAGTTGCATAACTTGTGTTAAGTCGTAGCTTTTGAGTAATTTGATAACCCAAAGCAAGACCGCTAGTATCGTGAGTGCCAAACTGCCCGTTTCTGTCTCGACGCATATTGAGCTGGACGCTCAATGGGTCAAAATGTCCTTGGTATTGAAAAAATCCTCCGCCGTTTCGTCTTGTTCTTTCATTTTCAAGTGCAGCAAAAGCACTTACAGAGGAACTGTCGACGCGGTCTTCGTTATAGTCAA
>JAOUPJ010000078.1 GCA_029879945.1 Gammaproteobacteria bacterium | reverse complement strand
CCCGTTGTGGCACCGTCTTGCTTTTGAGGAGACGCGAAATCTGCCCCTGCAAATTTCTGTCTTCCACACTGGGATGCATGATCTTTAGCTGATCCTTCGCGCGGACGTGTCCCTGCTTGGCGGCCGCAATGAGCAGTTCCACCGATTCCTTGGTTTTCCCTTGGGCGCGAAATAATCTGGCCAGGCTGAATTGCGCATCCTTGTGACCCTGCCGGGCAGACTTGCTCAGATAGTTTTCGGCCTTAGCCAAGTCTTGCGCGAAACCCACACCACGTCGATAGAGTTCGGCCACTTCGTATTGGGCAATCGCATCGCCCTTGTCGGCCAGACCTTGATAGATCTTGGCTGCCTGTAGAAACTCCCCCTTCTCCATTTGTTCATCGGCCTGCGAAAGGGTCGCACTACCAGCCAGCGCCGAGGCAGTAAGCATAAACACCAGCCCAGCGAGGCGTACAACAAAGCAGACAGTCGAAGACGGGGTGGAGCGATTAAACATACAGCACACTCAAACTCTTTATGAAACAAGAAATAGACTATAACTAATTGATTATTATAATATTTATTTACTTCTCACGGACCAGAACCCAGGCCAATTCATGTTTATGAAAGGCATCCCCCTCGCAAAATACTGGCCACATGGCATAATAGGCGCCCAGGAGCACCTTACCCCCAATGCAAATCACACTCACAAGGCCCGACGACTGGCACCTGCATCTCCGAGATGAAGCGGCAATGCGCGCAGTTGTGCCCTACACAGCGAGGCAGTTTGCCCGCGCCATCGTCATGCCCAATCTGGTGCCACCGATCACGTCGGTGGACCAGGCCTTGCGGTATCGTCAACGCATTGTGGAGGCGGTCCCGACAGGCTTGTCGTTTGAGCCCTTAATGACACTCTATCTTACCGAATCCCTGTCTGTCACGGAGATCGAAAAGGCAGCACTTGACCCGCACATCCACGGCGTAAAACTTTATCCCGCCGGCGCGACCACCAATTCCGATTCAGGCGTGCGCGATGTGCAAGCCGTGTTGCCCGTGCTGGAGAAAATGGAAGAACTGGGTCTGCCCTTGCTGGTCCACGGCGAAGTAACCAATCCCGAGGTGGACGTGTTCGATCGGGAGTCTGTATTCATTGAAAAGACCTTGAATGGGCTCATCACTCGCTTTCCCAAACTCAAGCTGGTTCTGGAACACATTACTACCAAAGAGGGAGTGGACTGGGTTCTGGCCCAAACTGAAAACGTGGGTGGCACGATCACGCCCCAACACTTGCTCTTAAACCGCAATGCCCTGTTTCAAGGCGGCATGCGACCCCATCACTATTGTCTGCCGGTATTGAAACGCGAAGTCCATCGGGAGGCCCTGGTGAAAGCCGCAACGAGCGGAAATTCCAGGTTTTTTCTCGGCACCGATAGTGCGCCCCATGCCCAGTCCCGCAAGGAAAACGCCTGTGGTTGTGCCGGCATTTTCAGCGCCCACGCCGCCATAGAGCTCTATGCTGAGGCCTTTGAACAGGCCAATGCCCTGGATAGGCTGGAAGGATTTGCTTCCCTGCATGGCCCACAATTCTATGGCTTACCTGTGAATAAAGAAAAAATCACCTTGAACAAACGGGACTGGACCGTGGATTCGTCCTATCCCTTCGGGGATGATAGACTGGTCCCCTTTCGCGCCGGCGAGACAATACACTGGAAGTTGGAGTAGGAATGGAACATACCGTAGCCAAGACCGCAATGGGCACACGATTTCGTGGTTTTCTGCCTGTGGTGGTTGATGTGGAAACCGGTGGCTTTGATAGCAAAAAAGACGCGCTACTGGAAATTGCCGCGGTAATCATCACCATGAACTCCACGGGGCATCTGGAACCCAGTCAAACCCTACACGCCCATGTGCAGCCCTTTCCCGGTGCCAATATGGATCAAAAAGCCTTGGACTTTAACGGAATCGATCCCTATCACCCTTTTCGCATCGCCAAAACCGAAGACCAGGCCCTGGGTGAAATCTTTGAGGTCATACGCGCCGAAATCAAAGGCCATAATTGTTCACGCGCCATACTGGTAGGGCACAATGCACCGTTTGATTTGTCTTTCGTGAATGCCGCCGCCGAGCGCAGTAAGCACAAGAAAAATCCCTTTCATCAATTCAGCACGCTAGACACCGTGAGCCTGGGTGCGCTGGCCTACGGCCAAACCGTGTTGGCAAAAATGGCCAAGATCGCCGGACTGGATTGGGACAACAACTCTGCCCACTCCGCCGTGTATGATGCAGAGCAAACGGCCAAACTGTTTTGCCTCATCGCCAACAAGTGGCGAGACATGAGCCTGTTTTATGAAAACGCGCCGGGGAAGCGTAACTAACACTCCCTCGGAGCCCCCTCCCTGCTCATACCGAACTTACCAATTAGTAAGTTAACTCTCTTCTTAGATCGGCGACAAATTCCACTAAACTTTACATTGATTTCTCGGCTGCATGGACGATACTAATTCCAGAGACTAGATGAGATTTTTGTATTTAGTATTTAATTCAGAGAGTTAGCATGGTAAACCGTGAGCCACTCCATGAAATTCGCCCCCTGGAAAGGGAACCAAGTGTTTCGCTGGAAGCCCGTCCCTACGGCCCGGAAAGCACCGCCGATGAAATCGCCGCCCTGCGCGAGCAAGTCATCATGATTACCGATGACATCGTCTATTGGCGTGAAGCCCCCATTACCACCGTGTTTCAGATTCAGGTGTTTGGTCAAAAGCTGGACGAGCTCATGGCCCAGGTTGATCACGCCTATCTCCTGGCAGATCTGAGCCACACCAACCGCCCCAAACCGGAAGTTCTGCAAGCGATACGAGAAGCAATCGGTCGCCAGACCGTGATTCGGCATATGGCCGTTTACACGGAAAAAAATGCCCTTTTGAATATCGCGGCTAAATTCGCCTTATCACGCGTTGGCTTTAAATCCGTTTCTATTAGCAAAACCAAGGCAGAGGCCCTGCTGGAAATCGCGCGTGTTAGACAAGACACCTAATCATTCCGAGCGCGTAATCGAGTATCTATTGGAGTTGGGAAACGGGTCCTGCTCCATCACCGAAGAATCGATCCATGCCGAAACAGACGAAGCCATACAACAAATCATGACCGGTCTGCTTTTTCTCGCTGAAGACCTGGAATACAAAAGACAACAACAAAAACAGTACGCCGAAGAATTGAAAGAAGCCAAGGCAATCGCTGAAAAGGCCAATCAGGCCAAATCAGAATTTCTTTCCAGCATGAGCCACGAGCTGCGTACCCCCATGAATGCAATTATTGGATTTACACAGCTACTGGAACTGAATGAACATGGGAATCTCTTGCCCGCACAACTTGAAGACCTACAAGAAGTCACCAAGGCGGCCAATCACCTTTTAGGTCTGATCAACGAAGTACTGGATCTGGCCAAGATCGAAAGCGGCAAAATGACTGTATCAATGGAAGAAGTGGCGCTCGCAGAGGTCATCGACCCCTGCTTTAAGCTGGTGGAAGGTCTTGCGCAAACTCACAAGGTGAAACTGATGAATTTGGCACAAGGAACAGAAGTCCACGTTGAGGCAGATTATTCACGCCTCAAACAGGTTTTGCTCAACCTCATCAGCAACGCGATTAAGTACAACCGTGTCGGTGGTCAATGCCGCGTTGAGCTGGAGCAGCATGGTGAGGAAGTCCAGATCAATGTGATCGATACCGGCCAGGGTATCGCCCCCGCACAACTGAATAAGCTATTCACCCGATTTGAGAGACTAAATGACACCGTGGAAGGAACTGGAATTGGTTTGGTGATTTCAAAAAACCTGGTGGAACTGATGGGTGGAAGCATCGGCGTGGAAAGCGTTGAAGGCCAAGGCAGCCAATTCTGGGTGAGATTGAAGGCGGTCTAACCCTACACTATTCAAGAAACTATGTGCTAGTTTCCCCTCTTACCCATTACCAATAACTGATGAGAAAATTTTCTCGAAAACGGCAAACGCTTACTGAACCGGTCCAACCATTTCAATAAGCAATACGGCAGAACCATGTGCAGATAACGGAATTTGATGTGTCCTGAAATCCAGGGTGTTTCATAACTGCGAACGATAATATTTTTCAACCCTGACTTTTCAAAAATATCCCGTAACTCCTCCGGCGTGTACGCAAAAAAATGTCCGTCGCCATCGGCGGTGAATTGCATATGTTCCCAGTCCTTTGGATTACCCAATTCGGTATAGCTGGGTTGCGAGTTTTTAAAATATTTACCGTTGGGTGTGGTCATCACCAACAGGCCGTTTTCGTTTAACAGTGCAGAGAGTTTCTCCACCATTTCCTGAGGATAGACCAGATGCTCGATGATCTGATTGGCAAAGATCACATCAAATTTTTCTTTCAAGCCCAGATCAAACACATTCCCCTGTTTGAACACGATATCACCGTGGGTCCACCGTGTCTTGGCGTAGTCCAGAAAGCCCTGTCGCAAGTCCACCGCCATCACTGAATAACCCTGCTCGGCGAGTAGTAGAGCAAGCGTACCCTGGGCACAGCCCACGTCTAACACCCGTTTGGCCTCTTTAGGAACCAGCGACTGATACATCTCCAATTGGGCGTGATACATATTATAGATGTGACTGGCAATGCGCTTGTCCCACATTTCACGCATATCGTGATCGTAGACACGCTTCACTTCATCGGACCAGTTACTATCAAATACGGGGGCTTTCATTGCCTGTTACTCGCAGAAATTTTTCATGGACTAGAAATGCATTCCAAACTGGCTGCGTACAAAAAAATAGGAGTCGACAAAATCGTTTTTCAAACCGGCATCGGTGTCACCCGTGAACACGTTGACTCCCACACCAACTGTGGCGTAAAGACCAAAACCGGGGTGAAAGGTGTTTAGGCCATATCCCAGATCGGCCGTAAACACCAGGGCATTCAGGCCGTCCGTGGTTTCGAATTTGTTGTCCACATAGATTGGATTCTGATAGCGCCAACTGCTGTGGAACAATCCCATGGCGTATTTTTGGAACAGTGCAGACGGACCCAGTGTAAGGAGCGGGTTCGCGCCAAACACAGATATACCGGCTCGGCCCATATTGCCTTTGATGCTGGGTGCCAGATTACCGTCCGGGTCCAGGCTCACAGAACCCAGCGAAATCTCCGCCCCCAAAACCAGGTCTGAAGTACGCCAGGCCACGTCTACGCCCAGGTAACCCCCTTCGTCGTATTGGGTGGCGAGAATCTGGTGGAAGCTATAGCTCAGCCCCCAGGTTCTCCCCCCTTTCATGGAATTTTTTGGCTCGATGCGGGGGCTGTTATCAACCGGTTCAGGCGCCTCATTTTCTTCTGCAGGCTCGGTTTGGACTGACCTTGAACCCTTGTGTCCGTCTTTTGCCGCCTTCATGGCGTCGGAAAGGGAGTCTGCCAGGCTGAGAGTAGGCAAGCACAACAGTATTGTGGCGATAAAAAGTGCGTTTTTCATGCAATCACGTGCTTTGGAACGGTTAGACCTGCCCTTTGCGCACGCAAAAAACAATCCGAAAACGGGAGGCGGAGTGGGTGGCCCACAAAATCCTAGTTGAAAACACGCGTGGCTCCACACAAGGTGAAGCCCGCGTTTGATTGCAAATGCCAGTAAGTGTTTAGGCCATAATGCCTTTTAGCTCAAAAAACTCTTTGGGAACATCGGCATTTTTTCGACCGGCTATGGCAAAATAATATAGCGGTTCACCTTCAATGGAAAGCCGGTGCCGGTATCGTTCGATGTGGTACACATCAATATATTTCGAAAATATCAATTCCCGAATCATTTTTGAAAAGCCGGTCTCATCACTCACATCAAAGAAAGACTCTTTAATATTGAAGGCGATCCAGCCCTGCTCTTTGATAATATTGAATGCTTCAATAAACGCCCTGGTTGGGATATCACCAAACCCCAGCGCAGCAACCGTGACCATACAATCACATTGCCAGGAAGCAATGTCTTCTTTCTTCTCCGCATCGAGTTGAGTGAAGTCTTCAATATAATAGGCGTCGTACAGACCTGGCCTGTCACGAATAGTGGCTTCGTAAGCCTCTGGAATAATGTCCACGCCGATTAAACGAGAGACCCCGTGCTGTTTTAATTCCTCGCCCATCATTCCATTACCCGCGCCCAGATCTAATACGCGTAGTTCTGAAAAATTGTCCTGGGATTGTTTTACGGAAGATTCAAGAATAGCTGTCACTTTACTGGGAGAGGTACACTTTAATCGATCGTAAAAGACTTGTTCATACAGACCTTGCACCTGGTAAATTTCGTCGTAGTCATGAAATCTGATTTTTCGCTGCCCTCCTGACCCTTGCAGGAAAAAATAGGCCTCATCCTGATTGAGATTGGATGATTCTAATTTTGGAAACTGTATCCTGTGTCTTTTTAGCATGTTGCTCCTGTTTTCGTTTTATAGATCGTATTGGCCTGAGGGCCAGAATGAGGTGCCAACGGCTCAAAATGTGGCCTGCGCTTGTTTATGCGCTGAATTCTTCGGTTGGCGAGATCGCTTGTGTGTGACGAGTTGCTGGGCCAGAAACCACATCGACCCCGATCACAGTGTTGATTCGAGAATTGTCGAAGGTAGTTTCTGATAGATCAGATTAAATCGCTGTGCCGGCAAGTATAGCAATTGTCAACGCGGGTGTCTTGTTGGGATAGACACCCATCCTTCCACCCCAAAACCATATACCCCCCATATGAGGGATATTTGTTTTTAAAAACACGTCGAAACAATCTGATACGCAATTTAATTTCTTCTCGGTGCAGCCTCACGCGTCCACAAACAGGCAAAAGAGGCATTGCATTAGAAGAGTTCTAAATCACAGAGGACTGACGAAAAATGAATAAAAAAGCGATTGGCAGCGTGTTTAGGAAATCGGGTTTTGCATTGGCTTCCTTTCTAGTCTGGAGTTCCTCCATGGCCGCCACAGCACCCAGCGGCGGACCACAGGCCGGCGCCATTTTCGGTCCCAGTCCAATCTATACACCCGGTATCAAACCGTCCATGATCGTGGACGAGTTTGGCGCCATAGACAGCACACTATCTACTGAGCGTAGAAATGAAATTGCCCGACAAATCGCCGACTGGAAAACCAATGGAACTTCCTACGGTGCCTACTACGACATGACCCGTATTGAAAGTGATCTGCGACACACCTTATCTACAGGGGCGCGGGTAGACCTGAACGGCACAGCCGTCACCCTAAACGATGGGGGTGCAGACTACTACGCCTTTTCAGCGACACGACAGGCCTTCCGTGACTATTTAATCAACTCAGGAAAGCTGGCAATCGATCTGGGTGTGGAACACATCTTTCTGGACGTCGCCAGCATCGATTACAGTCAGGCCAGTTTTGATGACGAGATCGTCGCGGCCTTTGCAACGCATATTGGCAATACGTCATTTAATATTCGTACCTACCTGGTCGGACTGGGATATGCCACAACGAATGACTTGAACACTGCCGTTGGAAATGCCGATCCCACCCTGGTCAATGATACCTACTGGAAGCAGTGGGTGGCCTACGACAATACGGTAGAGCGTGATTTTTTTACCGCCTGGGCCAGTGCGTTGCGTAGCTATGCCAGCACCAATAGCAAAACCGTCTATCTCTCTGCCAATCGCTACATCACCGATGGCGATGTATTCGTTGTTGCCGATTTGCTGGACTACACCCTGGCAGAAACATTTCTCGACACGCTCAACTATCCCTATCAGGATCTCGCTTACATCTACAAAACCTCCCTGGCGTTTGGCAAGCGATTCTGGTCCTGGAATGCTCCCGCCAATACGGGCTCACTGAATGGAACCGGTGATCCCTATACAAGAGCACCCGTGAGTAATCTGGACAAGCTCTTCATTGCAGAAACCTATGCCAACGGTGGCTTGTCTCAGGTGATGGGCGCAGGCTGGGCGCACTATCACCACAGCGCCTACGAGCCGACTCTGGTGCAACCCTATTATGAATTTGTTGTATCGCATCCAGAGCTGTTTAATCACGACGAAGCGAGTGAAGCCGCCATCCTGTACACCGAGGCAGGCGTCGCCATGGACCCGGGCGGCATAGGCGGGGCATTCAAGGGTATGTCGCTGATACTCAATGAAGCGCACCGTACCTGGGACGTTCTATTTGCATCCGACCCCTCCCGTCGGGATGGATCAGAGAAACTCACGCTGGCACAACTGAATCAATACAAAATGGTCATCCTGCCTGGCACCCAGCTCTTGAGCGATGCACAAGTAACACTGCTGGAACAATATCTCGCAACGGGCGGAACCGTGGTCGGACTGGGTTCTGTCGCTACCCATGATGAAACAAATCAGGATGTAACGGGTACCCGCACCTTCGACGATCTCTTTGGCAGCGATGCCGTCGATACCACGACCTATACGGGAACCGTGATCTCCATCGCCAGCAATCTCGCCTCAGGTGCTGCAAGCAATGCCTTGTCTTCCACAGCCATTACTACCGAGGTCTCGTCTTTCAAAACCGCAGTGGATAGCACTGTGACACCGGAACTTACCACCACACTCCCGGCCACTGTGCACCTCACCCGCTTTGAAGACAGCGCCGACGGCTCGCACCTCTATCATCTGGTCAATGCAGATTACAATCTAACAAGCAAAGTCAATGTAGCGGTGAGTGCAGGAAGCAACTTGACTGTGCCTGTGCCACCGAATTATTCAGGAACAATAACCGTATCAATCATGACACCAGCCGCACCCAATCCGACGACCTTGACGGCAAGTGGTACCGGTGCGACTCGAACCGTTACCCTTCCGGCACTGGACGTGTGGGCCGTGGTGAAGGTCGGCTCGGCCGCCAGCAGTGCGAGCATCCCCGACCTCAAACCCTATTCTCAAATCCATCTGATTGACAGCCCAAACACCGCTGTGGATGACGCCACCGCAACCGGCGGCAATCGACCCGATACCCTGGATACCAATGGCGATATCACCTGGAACTACTGGTACTGGAAAGGCGGTAACCATGGAGCAGTTCCATTCGATATTCCCTTCTTCTCCATTGATGACTCGGCACTATCGACGGTGAGCCTTTACTATCGATACAGTGCCGATGATGTCACCTGGGGCAGTTGGACGCTCTACCAGAGCATGGACGTGTCTGCGGCAGGCAATGCCACGGTGGACGTGTTCAGTTTCAATGCCCCCGATGGTGAAGGACACTATCAGTTCTACACCCAGGCCAGCGACGATGCGGCACAGTCTGAAACGGTAACAGCCGGCGATGAGACTGGTTATGGCGTAGATTCCACAGCGCCGGGTGCACCGGCAAGTTTTAGCGCAGCGGGTGGCGTTTCAAACGGCGTATGGCAAAACTCCATCGAAGCCCCTGTCTTTAGCTGGATTGCACCGCTGGATAATCTCTCCGGTTCGCCAGCCGGTGGGCAACTGGTGATGCAGAATGAAATGGGAAGCAATGTGGCGACGTGTAGCGCGGCAGTGGGCGCGCTCAGTTGGGATACCTCTGTTGCCTGCGGCGGCGGTGATCTAACAATTAGCGGCGGTTCTTTGGTACAAGGGACTCGCTACGAGGTCTACTACCGAAGTGAAGACAAGGCCGGGGTTTGGAGTAGCAGCTATCCCGTTTTCACCTTCCTTTATGGAACGGCAAGCGTTCAGGACATCAGCGGCCTCACCATCACGGAAGGTGACGGTCAACTGAAATTAGGCTGGACCAATCCTAGCGACGCAAACTTTGGTTATGCCAGGCTCTACACCAAACGGGCAGATGATCCGCTGGCAATGTGGCAGAATCCAACACAAACCACCGATGCAACGGTCGCCTGTCAGGTGTTAACAAGTTTGAGTAATGATGTGGCGTACAAGGTCATGATCGAAAGCGTGAATGGAACCACACACAAGAGTGGTAACCGTGTCTTCGCGACTTTGGACTACACGCCAAATGCGGTAGCAGGTGCGCTTTCATGTACCGATCCTGGAACCGACCCTGGAACGGGTACGGACCCCGGAACCGGAACTGATCCTGGAACGGGAACCGATCCTGGAACTGGAACTGATCCCGGACCAGGCACCACACCATCAAGCGACAGCTCATCCGGCGATAGCGGCGGCGGAGCCATGCATCCGGCGATGTTACTTGGCTTGCTGGGCTTGATGTTATTGCGCAGACGACGAACGTTTGCGTGATGACAAATAAGGGGGTTGTGGGGGGTGATGGGCTTGTCGCACTTCACCCTTGAACTCAGGTTTCTCTCAAAAGATGGAGTTATTGTCCGATAAAATCAGCGTAAAGACCAGTTAATAGGTGCTATAATCTGGTTAGTTAATAACTCAATTTGAGGCGTTAAACATGCGGACAAAATTTTCCGAAGACGTAATTCCCCTTACAGATCTGAAGGTTAACCCAGGAAAGGTGATAAACCATGCGAAGGATACTCATCGTCCAGTTTTGCTTACTAGTCGCGGTAGGGGTGTTGCCGTAATACAGGGTATTGAGGATTATGAGAAAATTGAGGAAGAACGTCGATTCATAAAGGCAATTGCGACTGGGTTGATGGAGATTCGCGAAGGGAAAGAGATTGAACTCGCTGATGTGAAGAAAAAGTTGGGTATAGATTGAAGTGAAGGTCTTTGTATCTAATTCAGCTTATGATGATTTGGAAGAGATTAAGAAATATTACCAGAGAGAGGGAGCAGAAAATGTTGGCGTGCAAATCATATCTTCAATTATAGAGCACGCCCAAACACTAGTAGATAATCCAGATATAGGGCGTATGGTTCCAGAATTTGGAGAAGAACGAATTAGAGAATTAATTCATTCACCCTTTCGAGTAGTCTATCTGCGTGAGCCAGAGTCCATACACATAATTCGCATCTGGCGAAGCGAACGTTTGTTGAAGTTACCAGAATCCGAAACATAACAATTGAACAGAACTGAGCTGCAACTGCAGTTACACAGAGCAGGTAAAACGGAAACACCCCCGTAGGGTGCAATAAGCGTAGCGCATTGCACCGGGTAAACCGTGGCGTTTAGATTTGGATAACTCACCCCAAATCCCGGTAATTTTTCACATAAGACCAAGTATTATACTCGGTTAAATCTCAGAAAATTCAGAAAAATGTAAGAAATGAAAATTAAACTACTTCCCTTACCGGATAGGCTTGTTATAATCGCTCGAATATCAAGCAGATGCTGCTAAAGAATTATTAGAATTTCGGGAGGAGAAACCCCATGCGCGTGTCCCAATTTATATTGGCCCTTTCCCTATCTTTGCTGGTGAATGCTGCGAATGCAGTGGTGATTGATAACTCTGATGCCTGGACTGGTGATGTCAGTGGTGAGTGGCATGGTGCAGGACAGTCTTTTACGGTTGACACCACCGAAAACTATTTGGAGAGCATTGGTTTCTATTTTGGTGAAGAAACCACAGGTAATCTCTTCAATTTGCAACTTACGGACGCTGCAAATGGTGGAACTTTGCTGTATGAGTCCTCGTTTTCGGTAACAGATGGTCTTACTCTAATCGATATCAACGAATTTCTCTCTGCGGGTTCAACCGTTTATGCGCACATTATCTTTAACGGATTGGGAACCATACAATACAACGTAGATACTTATGATGGTGGCCATGCGATGTTCTTGGTAGAAACACTTTACGCGTTTGAAAGTGTTGATTATGATCTTCGCTTTATCGCCAATTTTACCGATGGACAATCAAGTGGTGGAAACGATCCAAGCACCCCAGTTCCTGCTCCAATGAGCTTGCTATTGATGGCTTTCGGTGTGCTCGGTTTGGCCTTTTCAAAAAGGCGCGCTTAGCACTTTAGCTTTATTAATATTGGTTTCTGTGTGGCCGAGTACAAGCTTACTGGAAATAGCTCAATCGGCCACACTAGAAATACCTCATTCACATTACTCTGCAACAAAGCCCTGTGTCCCAAAAAACTCAGTTGTAGAAGCAGTGTCTGTAATGTGATAGTCCACTGTTGCGTCTGACGGGATTCCTACAGAATCAAGGGAGCCATTGAACGATCCAGAAACCGATCCAGAAAAACCACCACCTGATCTGTCACCTCCTTCCAAAAATAAGCTATCTACCCCTCCCGAAAAACTACCATCGACAATATTCATGTCATTTGCTGTTGCAACCCAGTTATAGTAGGGGCCAGAACCAGAATTAATTGCGATAGTTGCATTAACGGTTTGATTGTCAAAGTTAACGTCCAATTTTGAATTCAAAGTATCAAAGGAAGCCCCTGTCACTACAGTATAGCCAACATCTGCAGGGATTGTTGCTTTGTAGACCACCGATCCCTTCGTCGCCAACACCCCTGTCGCCTCAAACACATTCCCGCCCGTCAAATCCTCATTGGACGCCAGCATGCCCATGGCCTGTGTTGCACCGCCCCATACGCCCCAGTCTGAGCTTGAATCGCCAGTGCTTTGGCTCAATGAAGTGGGATCATCGTTGAACAAGTCGTTGGTGGTTTCGATGAACACCGGTTCGGCGTTCACGCTTTCCACGTAGGCGTACTCACCTGGGTCCACGTCTAGGGAGCCACCGTC
>JAOUPJ010000338.1 GCA_029879945.1 Gammaproteobacteria bacterium | reverse complement strand
TAAGTGGTTTAACTTTGGGCAACGAACCACTTCTCTTACTTTAAAAACGTTAATACCGAATCGTTGCTTACCATCCAGTCGAAAAAGCAATAGTTCCAGTCGGTTGTGGCCAACCAGTTTGGTTCGCTCGTCGACCTTATTTAATACACTACCCATAGACCGCTTCCCGATAAAACCTTATTGTTATTTATCGACTTGCTAGGGGTATTTATGAAAGGAATTGCATTTAATTGGATTTAGGAAGGATGTCACTCTATTTTATCTTTTAATAACATATAGTTAAAATCTCACTCCCCAAAAATTCGGATTTCTGACGGCATAGGGATTGCGTATTCAGATTAGAGCAATTGCCCCGGACAGGCTGACCTTATGGAGTTCAAAAATTCGCCACAACTGATGTGCCTTCTAGTGCTGCTTACAGCGAATACGGGCTATGGGGGGGAGGTGGAGCCCTACCAAAACCTAAATTCCATACGCAGCACGGCGGAGAACTTCGTCCTCTCCGACAATCCCAGTCGTGGCAAGCAACGAGTAGAGGTCAAAGCGGCAACTCTGGACCCCCGGTTACAACTGAGCCATTGCGCCACCCCCCTGGATGCCTTTTATCCCCACGAAAGAAATCGAGGCTCGCGGATCACAGTAGGGGTGCGCTGTGAAAAACCGAAACCCTGGTCCTTATATGTTTCAGTATCAGTCAAGCGCTACGACCAAGTCATCAGCGCCTCAAGACACCTACCCAAAGGCCACAAAATAGGTAGAGAAGACCTAAAGACAGTGGAAATGGAAGTGGCCCAATTGGCCAATCACTATATCAACAAGCCAGAACATGCCATCGGCATGATCGTTAAACGCGGCATACGCGCGGGAAAGGCCATTCGCAGCTCCAACCTTCATCCTCCCCTGATAATACGCAAGGGGGATTCCGTTTCCATCATTTCCAGTACCTCCGGCTTTGATATCCGTATGTCTGGAAAGGCCCTGGTGGACGGGGCCAAGGGGGAACGCATCAAGGTCCAAAACCTGTCCTCAAAACGAACGGTTGAAGGAAAAGTGATCTCAGAGGGGCTGGTACAAGTCGGCTCCTTGTAGTGAAAATAGTCAATATGATGAAAAATTAGACTAAGGGTAAAAATTGGACTAAGTTTTTGAAAGAAAAATTGAAAAAAAAACTAAAGTTTTGCCAAACGACGCCGATACGGCGTTCGACCATAAACTTAAGAGGGATCTACTATGGCCATTGATTCGATAGTAAATAGCGATAAGCTGAAATCAGTATTGGTGGGGAATCAGGCACAACCCAAGGATAGAGCCCAGCCTGAATCCAGGGGGGCACAGGAAGAACAAGGGAAAGGAGCAGAGTCATCCGTTCACATAACGCCCACAGCCGCCGCCCTCCTCACTGCCGAGAGCAAATTGCAAAATCTTCCTGTGGTAGACAAGGAACGTGTAGAAGCTATCCGTAGCAAAATCGCCCAAGGTAAGTTGGAAATTAATGCCGAACGCATTGCAGAAAAGATGATTGCCTTGGAAGGATTAATAGACTCAAAACTAGGTGACCGTTAATGACTGAATTCGCAACACAAGCCCAGTCCCTGTTGGAAGGACAAATAGAAACCGCCAACGACCTTTCTGTACAACTGACAGAAGAATACGAGCTGCTTAAAAAAAATAAGCCTGGTAATCTTCAAGACATTGCGCAGGAAAAACAGAGACTGGTAACGGTGTTGGAACAGCAAAATAAAGACTGGCAGGCTTTACTTAATCAGGCCGAAATTCCCATTACACTGGATGATATCAAACGCCATCTCATGCAAATCGATAAATCCGAATCCACAAGCCTGGTCGACCAGTTCAAAACATTGGGTGAAGTAGCAAAAAAAATTCAGCAGCAAAACACTGTCAACGGAACAGTCCTCAATCTTAGACAAGAAGCCACACATCAAATACTTTCTTTGCTTTATGGAGCCGAACAGAGCAATACCTACGGACCCAGTGGTAAAAAAGAAAGTGGCGGGGGTGGAGGCACCATCGCGGAAGCATAACAGACAGAGAGAGGCAGGTGTTGCCTCTCCGTTTTTTTAATCAATCGAAATAGTAATTACGTTGTATTCGCAATGAATACTAAAAGTTGAATATCAATAATACAAACAAGGTGGATATCTGTAAAAGTACCATCCACCTGATATGAATTGACAAAGCATGAATGTAAATACATTGTAAAATAACTCTTAAAAGTCCTCAGTAAGGCTCGCTAAGAAACTAATTCTGCTATATTTTCAGTATTATCTAAATGATAAGCCAAAAAAAAGGGGGGATCTTGGCTGAGGATATTATTGCTTCTCCGAAAGTTGAAAAAACTCAATGGTCGCTCGAAAGAGCACTAAATCGAATACATACATTGGAGAAACAACTACACGACAAAAACAATGAGTTAACACTTGAAGATGAGCGTATCAAGCATCTGCTGGATGCCTCCCCTGTGCCCTACGCGCTAAACAACGAAAATAAAGAGATCACATATCTCAACACCGCGTTTACACGCACCTTTGGCTATGATTTGAATGACGTTGCCACACTGGACCATTGGTGGCCTTTGGCCTATCCCGATCCAGATTATCGACTATGGGTTAATGAAACCTGGGCAGATCGTCTGTCTACCGCCAAGAAGACAGGTGAACCCTTTCAACCAGTAGAATTAAATATTCGCTGTAAAGATGGAACTCTATGCACAGTCGTGGCAAGCGCGGCCTCCTTATCCCGTTCGTTTACGGGTAATCATTTAGTAATCCTTTTCGATATTACCGAGCGCATAAAAATAGAACAATCCCTAAAGGAACAAGAACGGGAGCTCATGGAAATCATCGATCATATTCCTAGTATGATTTTCCTCAAAGACGCCGAAGATCTGCGTTATGTACGATTCAATCGCGCAGGAGAAACGCTGACCGGAATTTCCCAACAAGATATTATTGGAAAAACCGACTACGACTTTTTTCCCGAGGCCCAGGCCGATTTTTTCAGAGACAGAGACAGCGCAGTGCTATCATCAGGGCAACAGCAAGACATTCCAGATGAACCGATCGACACCCCAAACGGTACGCGCCTTCTACACACCCGCAAAGTGGCGATTAATCATAGTAACGGCTCACCAAAATATCTTCTGGGAATTTCCGATGATATCACGGAGTTAAAACAGGAAAAGAAGGAAAAAGAAAGGCTGCAACGCGAATTATTGCAATCTCAAAAAATGGATTCGCTCGGCCAGTTGGCCGGGGGCATCGCCCATGACTTTAATAATCTGCTCACCATTATCTTTGGCTACACATCTCTCAGTATTGATGCCCTGAAAAATCATAACAACAGCGACATTATTAGCTACATGCAGCAAGTTAAATCGGCAACCGAACGCGCCATCGGCTTGGTATCACAAATGCTGTCATTTAGTCGCAGTGATCAAGGTGATGATACCCCCGTAGATCTAGGTTCCCTCGTGTTGGATGATGCCAAAATGCTCAGGGCGACACTACCCAGCACCATCGAAATTCAAACCGATATCGATCACTTTCTGCCTAAGGTGACAATGAATGCCACACAGTTACATCAAATTCTAATGAATCTTTCCATTAACGCCCGAGATGCGATGGAT
>JAOUPJ010000337.1 GCA_029879945.1 Gammaproteobacteria bacterium | reverse complement strand
CTCGAACATGGCTACGGTGTCCGAGAGATTGGCACCAGGGGCAATACCGATACCGCCCACCTGGGCAGCCAGTGCGTCGGAGATATAGTCTCCATTGAGATTCAGTGTAGCAATCACGCTGTATTCCGCGGGTCTTAACAGGATCTGTTGAAGAAAGGCATCGGCGATCACGTCTTTTATCACAATGGTCTTACCTGTGTTGGGATTCTTGAACTCGCACCAAGGGCCGCCGTCAATTTCCTTCGCGCCGAATTCCTTTTTCGCCAAGGCATAGCCCCAGTCCTTAAAAGAACCCTCTGTGAATTTCATTATATTGCCCTTGTGTACCAGGGTGACAGAATCGCGATTATTGTCTATGGCATATTGAATGGCCTTGCGCACCAGGCGACTGGTTCCTTCCTCCGAAACGGGCTTAATGCCTATCCCTGCGGTTTTGGGGAATCGGATCTTGGTGACACCCATTTCTTTTTGCAGAAAATCGATGAGTTTTTTGGCTTCAGGCGTGCCCGCTGCCCATTCGATCCCGGCATAGATGTCTTCCGAGTTTTCACGGAAGATGATCATGTCGGTCTTTTCCGGTTCTTTCACCGGGCTGGGCGTTCCGTCGTAGTAGCGTACCGGGCGTAAACACACGTACAAGTCCAAGCGCTGACGAAGGGCGACGTTCAATGAACGTATCCCACCCCCTACCGGTGTAGTCAACGGCCCTTTGATGGAAACCAGGTAATCTTTGACTGCATCCAGGGTTTCGTCTGGCAACCAGGTATCACCGCCGTAGACGTTTACCGCCTTTTCCCCGGCATAGACCTCCATCCAGGCGATGGATTTTTTACCCCCGTAGGCCTTGTCTACTGCTGCATCGATCACCGATTTCATGACCGGTGTGATGTCTACCCCGATGCCGTCCCCTTCAATGTACGGGATGATGGGGCGTTCCGGAACATTCAGGGAATTATCGGCGTTGGCAGTAATCTGAGTGCCGTCGGCAGGGATCTGGATGTGTTGATAGGCCATATTCACTCCACAATGGATTTAATTAACTCTAAACTGGGCGGTAACGCCCGGTATTGTATCATTTTTTTACGTGTATCGCGGTTCCGCTGTTCGTTCCAGCGGAATCTATTCAGCCACTGGTCCCTTGTAATCCTCTTTTTGGACCAAAACTTTAGCCCTTTCAGGGGCCAAGCAAACCTCTCCCGATTATCGGCGGGTCCGCAACTGCGTGTTATTCGGGGTGGGCTTCGAGTATAATTTAGCCCCTGTATGATGTTGACGCCTATGAACAATCCAGCTGAATCTGTCCACCTCAGCGCCCTGCCTGGCCATATCCCCACCGAGGCCCGTATCACTGTGGGGATGTCTGGCGGTGTGGACTCGTCTGTCGTTGCCCAATTGTTGCGAGACGCTGGCTACACGGTGTCTGGTCTTTTTATGAAAAACTGGGTGGAACTCAACCAGGGCGAGGAGTGCACCTCGGAACAGGACCGCAGTGACGCAGCCAAGGTGGCCGAACACTTAGGTATTCCCTTCGAAACCGTCAATTTTGCGCCAGAATATTGGGACCGAGTCTTCTCCCGCTTTCTGGACGAATATCGTGCAGGACGCACGCCCAACCCGGACATTCTTTGCAATCGGGAAATCAAGTTCGACCTGTTTCTGAAACAGGCGCTGGATCACGGCGCAGACTATATCGCCACCGGCCACTACGCCCGAGTCGATTATCAAGACAGACGCTATCGTCTTTTAAAGGCCAAAGACCTCAACAAGGACCAGACCTATTTTCTCTATGCCATCGGACAAGAGGCACTAAGCAAGGCGGTCTTTCCACTCGGTGAATTGACGAAACCACAGGTACGCGCCATTGCCGAAAAGGGCGAACTCACCACGCATGACAAAAAGGACAGCACCGGCATCTGCTTTATCGGTGAGCGAAACTTCGGGGAATTTCTGAGTCATTATCTTCCCGCTAAACCAGGACGCATGGAAACGCCAGAAGGTACGTATATCGCTGAACACAAGGGGCTGATGTACTACACACTGGGTCAGCGTAAGGGCCTGGGCATAGGGGGACAAAAAGACAGCGAGGAATGTCCGTGGTTTGTGGTGGGCAAAAAGATTTCACAAAATGTATTGGTGGTTGCTCAAGGGCATAATCATCCCCTGCTCACCAGTACGGTATTGTACGCCAACGAATTGAATTGGATCGCAGACGAGACACCGCAAACCCCTTTTACCTGCTCAGCAAAAACACGCTATCGGCAGGCCGATCAGTCTTGCACGGTAGAGCAAATCGGCGAAGATCATTTCAAAGTGATATTTGATCTGCCCCAACGCGCCGTGACCCCCGGCCAATCTGTCGTTTTCTATGCCGGAGACGAATGCCTGGGGGGTGGAATTATCGATGAAGTGGAAGGAATCATTTATGAAAAATAGTAGGGACAAGCACCATGGCGTTTCGTGATCAGATTATTTCTCTGGCGGGTATGTTTCAAGCTGGCTTGCTGGTACGTGACATCGCGCGCGAAGGCCGGGTCAGTTCTGAGAAGGCCTACGAGGCCTGTCTGCGCAGTATACTAATAACCGATGCTGTGAATACGGAATCGGTCTACGGTGGCGTGGAGAGCGTACGCCTTGGCCTGGAGATGGTTTCCACACTCTACACGCCAGAAAACAAACCCCGTGATATGGAGGTTTCGCAATACGTGCTCGGCATCGCTCACCTGGAACGCAAACTGATGAAGAATGCGGCCATGTTAGCCAAGATGTCTGAGGGCATTGAGCGAGTCAAGGCACAAACCGAACACTTCGAGCTAACCCACGAAAATGTGGTTTCCAATATCGCCAGTGTCTATGTGGACACGATCAGCAATCTGCAACCACGCATCATTGTCAGCGGTGAACAAGGCTATCTGATGCAACCGGAAAATACAGAAAAAGTCCGCGCCCTACTCTTCGCGCTCATGCGTTCGGCGGTGTTGTGGCGTCAAAAAGGCGGGCGTCGTTGGCATCTGCTATTCAGTCGAGCCAAATTATTGAAGGGTGCGCAAAGTGTTTTAAACGAACTGTAGTGGACTATTCCACTGCTTGTTCATAGTGTGCAAAACTCTTGTAGACTAGGCCGTCTTCCCTGAAATGAAATGCTTCACAAGACTTACCCCGGTGGCCTTCGTAAGCCAAGACCGCACTATCCACTCCGGTATAGACGTCAATGAGTTTGAAATTGAGGTTTGGATTTAACGCCAGTGCCTTGGCCCAGTAAGCACCGATCGCGTCTTTTCCCTTTAATTTTCCACTGCCCTCACCTGTGATTTTCGTTATTACAAGAGACGTGAGTTCGAAATCTTCGGTGTAATGGGATAGGATTCTATCCAGGTCGTGGGTGTTCCAGGCATCAAGCCATTCTTTAGCGAACTGTTGTGCGAATTCCCGATCCATGCCGACTAAATCTGAATGTCGATGGAGTAGTGCTGCTTAATAAGATTTCTGGCTTTAACCAAAATCATGTCGTGTTTTTTTAAGATTTTGGATGGGTTTTTTACCTTATGCCAGTTGGGATTTTCAGGCATTTTGGAAGGGATACCCAAAGAATTCATGGCCACAGCATACCAGCCAAAACGTTCCACATCGTGTTCGTAGCCATCAATCTTCAAGCCCTT
>JAOUPJ010000336.1 GCA_029879945.1 Gammaproteobacteria bacterium | reverse complement strand
CGCCGAGATCCTTGCCTTCTCGCAAGGCATTGATGGCGGCTTCCATGTCGAATTTGATCGTATCTGTCATGTGTCGTCTCCTTTCGGTATAGTCTAAAGGACTGACACAAAATTATGAACACTACCGATCGCGTAGGTAATCCATCAGCAGCAACCTTGATAAGGGCAATTAATTCAGTATCAGCACTAGAAGCAGTTTTATTACACCTTTTTTCTCAGAAATATAAAGTTTCATATATGTCTGCTGATAGCGGGCCTATATTATGTCAACCGCTTGAAGACGGAGTAATGGAAGGTGGTTGTATCAACTGGTGTTGGGAGCTTCCTGACGAACGTAACGTGTAGATCGCATTTAGCAATAAAATACCAGCCTAACAAGTGAATGGAGGCGACCTGCAACCGCGGGCTTTCTTTTGTGCATTAAATCGCTACGCGATTATCGCACAAAAGTCATCCGCGCTTTTGGTCGCCGGCGCCTCATTCAGACGTTAGCTTCCCAAGGTAGGATTACGGAACTCAAAAACCGAACAAGTCTATGATCGAAAAAGATAATACAGAGCTAAAAAAATTGGTACGTTCCTCTGTTAGTGTTAAAGAAGAGGAGTTAAATAGTATTGCGAAGGGTGCAGAACTAGTCCCACCTAACAAAGAAAGTGTCACATTTAGTTCAATTTTTCGTTACCTAGGTATGCTAATAATGTTGATGGGCTTTAGTAGCTTGTCAGTTATAATCTTTGGTATCGATTGGATAAATGTAGACCTTTCTACTCGAGTGATATTTGTAGCGGCGTTGATTTTTTCTGTAGCAACCCTATGTGCTGGTTGGCTTGTTTTTAAAGATAGGAGTATTGGTTACTATTTATCTTTTTTCGTTCTTGTACCTACGTTCGTTGGAGTGAAGACCAGTGAAATATTTTATTCGTTTTCTCACCTCATCTCAGTGTCGCCACAAATATTTTATCGAAATGAAGTAATATCAGTGGGGATAAAGTTATTCTTAGGGCCGGAAGTACATATTTATTATGGTCAATCCAATCAGGAATTTATGCTTAGCTTTAATCTGTTTCCTTTGGTAGTTTTTGTTATGCTTTTAGTAATTTGGTGGACGAGGGAAGCTAACAATTGAATGAAGCGGACAAACAACCGCGGGCCTCGCTTTGTGCGATGGCTGCGCCATTTTCGCACATGCTCGTCACCGCTTGTTGGTTGTCCGCCGCTTATTCAGGCCGTTATGTGGAAAGTCGAAATTACTAAGATTATTAGTCGAAGTAAAAAAAGGGGGATATTGTGAAAAAATTGTTGTCGTTAGTTCTGTTGCTGGGACTTTTTTCAAACTCTTATTCAGAAGAAATGGAAGATGATGTTTCTTTTGGTATTGGTTTGGGAATTCCATATGGAGTATTTGGAGCGAATGTTAACTATGCTGCGAGTGAGAACGTTGATCTCACAGCAGGCGGTGGATTCGGGTTTGGAGCGGGTTTAAGGTATCGCCCATTTGGTAGAGAAGATGGAATTCGGGTTACAGCGTTCTATGGAACCAATTCGATGCTTGCAAACCCTACGACGAATGAGACAGAAAAGTTTTCTGGAATGAACATTGGAGTAGGATATGGCCCATTTTCCAATGGTTGGGACGTAGATGTAATGTACATAATGATACCGGCTTCTATGAAGGATCGAATAAAGGAATTAGAGTCGCAAGGCTATGTGGTTTCAGGCGATAGAGATAATCAGATCGGTTTTTCCTTTGGTTACCATTGGTAAATGGTTGTATAGAACTGGCTTTAATTGAAAGATGTAAATCTGAAATTAAATTAGAGAATTAATTTCGGGTTATAAGAAATGAAGATTTCCACATAACAATTGAATGAAGCGGACAGCCAACCGCGGGCCTCGCTTTGTGCGATGGCTGCGCCATTTTCGCACATGCTCGTCACCGCTTGTTGGTTGTCCGCCGCTTATTCAGGTCGTTAGGTGGCCGACCACCCCACGAAAAGTGGACACTTAAGACAGTTAGGTTAAGATCTAATGAGAGGTGTCCAAATGGCAAGAAATAAGACTAAATCTTACTCAGAATCCTTCCGCAAAGAGGCGGTTCGGTTGGCAGATTTGCCGGATCGTACGGCGGTGGATGTGGCGAAGGAGTTAGGAATTCATGTAGGTCAGATATACAACTGGCGTACACAGTTTAGTAAGTTATCTAAGAAGCAATTTAAGGTCGTTGATGGCGTGGATTACTCGAAGGAAGAGAGTGAGGAGATTCGTCGTCTGAAGAAGGAGAATGCGAAGCTCCGAGAGGAGCGTGACTTTTTAAAAAAAGCGACGGCGTACTTTGCGAAAGAAAAGAAGTAAGGTTTGGGTGTATTGAGTCACATCGGGGCGATTATTCAATCGAGATGATGTGCCGTGTGTTGGCGGTTTCGACCTCGGGTTACTATGCCTGGCGCAACCGACCTGAGAGTGCGCAGGCTCGTCGCCGAGAGAAGTTTGGAGAGTTAGTCGAATCGATCTACTACGGGTTTAAGAAGCGTTATTGGGCGATTCGGATCACTGAAGAGTTACAAGAAGGTGGTCTGTCCTGCAGCTTGAACTACATCGCTAACCTTTTGAAAGAGAAGGGTTTAAAAGCACGGAATGGGAAGGGATTTAAGTATTTCCCTGCGGTGGAATCGAAGACCAATGTGAGTGAGAATTTGTTGAGGAGGCGGTTTGAGGCGCAGGCACCAAACCAGAAGTGGGTTACAGATATCACCTATATCAAGGTGAACCGCACTTGGCTTTATCTGGCGGTGGTGCTGGATTTGTTTTCGAGGAAAGTGGTTGGGTGGTCTCTCGGTACGCACATGCGCGAGGAGCTGATTCTGGAGGCGCTGGATATGGCGCTATCGAATCGAATGGTGAAGGAAGGCCTATTATTGCACTCAGACAGAGGAGTGCAGTATCGAGGAAATACCTACCAGGAGGCTTTAGAGGCTAACGGCATTGTGTGTAGTATGAGCCGAAAAGGTAATTGTTGGGATAATGCCGTGATGGAGTCATTCTTTAGTCGTTTGAAAGTGGAATTGATTTACGCGGAGAACTATCAGAGGATAGAGGAAGCGAAGAGTGGTATCTTTGAATACATCGAGATCTTCTACAACCGAAAGCGTAGACACTCAGCCTTGGGATACAAATCCCCGGCCCGCTATGAACAAGAATTTGAACAGTTAGGTGTGTCCACTATTTGTGGGTAGGTCCAGTGCCCTGAAGATCCCATCAATGAATAATGTGGTGATAAGAAGTTCAATGATTGTGTTACTTTCGTTACCAATGTCCTCTTTTGGTTCAACGGATGTTTGTAAGACTGTTTATAGGGATAGTACGGTTGAGCTATGTGTAGAAAAGCTACCTGGCGAATCTATTATGAACAAACAGGCGTATTCAGTATTTGCCAGATTAGTTTCAAGTAAAGAGCGATTCGTAATAGCAAATGAAATTGAGATCGATAGGGTAGGTAATACGAATAAGTTACAAGGAGGTATGTATTACTACAAAGCCTATGTGGGTGGCAATAGTATAAACGCGGAGAATCGTCATGTTCTTCTTATTGTGAAAAATAACAAAGTTCATTACGCCGGTGAATTTTCAAATGTTAAAACTGAAAATAGTGGATTAAAGGCA
>JAOUPJ010000335.1 GCA_029879945.1 Gammaproteobacteria bacterium | reverse complement strand
TGCCCCGAGCATCCAAAAGAGAAACACAGACTGCATGAAGCGGAATCGGTCTTCCTGTGCATGAATAGATGAAGCGAGGAGTTTCATACTACTCACAATACCCGGCCCACCGTCGCTTTCGTACTTTAAGGCGGGTGCAACACCAAGGGCTTGGCATATATCTTCTACTGGGTGGCGTATTATCCATGATTTGTCTTGTGCGATTTCACGGTCAAAGCGTTTAACAACCAGTACCTTCATGTCTTCAAAGGTTTCGATACGGGCCTCTGCTACCGGTAACCCGAACGTTTTCAAAATCTCCAAACACAGCCATTCATTCTCTACACTATCCGATAAATCGATTCCAGTGTGCTCAATCTTTCCTATGGGGAGTTTGAATATATGGGTACTTGGTGTCGTACCAATCGGACGCATCCAATTGTCGTTATGCCATAGGAAGGCCGTTTTTTCTTGAGCACCTGCTAGCGAGATGCGAAAATCTTGGTCTTTAGACATGCCCAAAGGGAGAGTTTTATACTGCCGTAATTCGTTTGCAATTTGCTCTTCGTTTAGGGCTGTGCCTTCAATTGTTTTTACGTTCACTTCGGCCTGTTCTGGTAACAATTGTATTGCTCCCGCACAATCCCGGCCGATCGTGCTCAATAGATCAAATGCTTGATTCGTCTTTATACCGAACCGGGACTGGATACGATTTCGAATTTCAAGGCTGTCGGGGAGTAGATTATCGAAAAAATTGTAAACAACATCTCCGCGATGTGATTTCTCGGTTAAGGGTAGTGAAAGCGAAATCGGGACAGCACCGCGTCGTTCTAACCATGAATCACTATAGATAAATGTTTGTGGCCCATTTTTTGGTTGACTATATTCACCCACTTCGTAGCCGTTCATATAGACATATAAACTCGCCATTACCAAAGCGCCTCCTCATCACCGGCTTTCGTTCGTGGGCTCAACGACATTTCTAGACCCAGCGCAGACATATACCGAAACACGGTACTCATCTGTACCCCTTCCACGCCAGATTCCACATTGGATACCATTGTCTGAGTGAGATTGAATTTGCGGCCAGCCTCCGTTTGGCTTAAACCTTGTAGTTTTCGATGGTGTCGTAATGCTTTACCTAGTGTTTCTGGTGAGGTAATTGGTATCATGGCGACCTCAGTGAAGAAGTGGAAGTAACAGAGAAATTTATATCAGTATGGATATACTATATAAATATATACGTATTGATATATTTGTCAAATATATCTGTATAGATATATATTGAAAAGGCTGTATTTGGGCTGAAACAGGGCTGGGTTACCTTTTGCTTGGTCTATTATTCACCCCTAAGTCATTGATTTTGACCCCTCAAAAAGGCTATTTTTGAACTCGACCAAACACCCTAATTCTCTTTATTATTCATATAGTTAAAATGGGGCTCTGAGCAATATGGGGTTGTGGGGGTCGGAGGTTCGCCCTAAAGGGCACAAGACAAATCCTCTCGCCCCGACCAATTTGCTTCTTCCAACATTTATAGTTTTCCCAGTTCGAATTGAGTTTTTAGCTGGCGTTCGGATTCCCGGCCAACCTGCGGTTGGCGTTCAGCCAGCTGCGAAATGACATTTAGTCATTTCGGTCTGGCTTCACCCTCTCGCCCCGACCAAATTACTTTTTCTCATATTTTATTGTTCCTGTTTTCAATTGCTCATACTGTGGGCTCATTGATTCTTTTTTAGATAGACAATTTCTTTTTGTCGGGAGTAGGATCAATTTTCTTGCCCTAACTATCGCTACTTGGGTATTTAAACATAGTCTTCGAATTACGGGGCAGCAAGCACTTGCCATCGTTTACAAGAGGGAATTTGAGACTGCGCTCCATTGGTCAACCGGAAGTCTTCGAGTTTTATTCTGTCATTGCGACTCCCTCCCCAAATCCATTGATTTCGTCCTTTCAAAAGATCCCTTGCGGATTCGACGACTTCGCCTGAAACTCACTATTTATATTAGTGTAACTTGCTGTCTCATGGCCTGCGGGGGACGGAGGTTTACGCTAAATTGCGTAAAACCCATTGTCCGCTTTGCACACTTGTTTTAGTGGTTTCATTGTCAGCAGTTACTGTGAGTTTTGTTATATAAAAAGACAGAGCCTCTGTATGAGGCTCTGAAAAACATTGTGTGAATTAACAACTCCGTATATAAAAATGTACGGCTAGCAAGTGCGTCAGTGGGTTGTTGCTACGGCATATGGGCCGATGTTTATACCCATATTTAATGCAAGCAGCGGAGTGAGCACTCCGGTAGTTTGATTAATGCTGTAGCGGGAAACAGTTTCGCTTGTAGTGTTAGGCACATAAGCAAACTTGCCGCCTGAATCGACTGCAACTGAGTGTGGATTGGATCCGGTAGAAACTGTGCCCTCAGCAGTAAGCACCCCTGTTGACTGATCAATGCTATAGGCGGTAATAGTGTTGCTACCATTTTTAACAACAAAAGCAAATCGGCCAAGCGGATCTAGCGCAATTGGCCAAGGGCTACTACTTGCAGACACAAGGCTTCCCACTACCTCAGTTAGTGCGCCGCTAGTTTGATTGATGCTAAAGGTAGAAACCGATCCAGAGATTTGATTTACCACATAGGCAAAACCATTGTCAGGATCAATGGCCATGGAATAAGGATTGGAACCTGTAGGGACAGGCGTTCCCACTTGCGTTAGCTCGCCGGTCGTCTGATTGATACTGTAGGTGGAAACGGTGTTGGGTCCCATGTTTACTACATATAAAAAGCGACTGCTTTTGTCAACTTTCACATCGCGTGGGTTAGTCCCTACCGCAGTCGGTGTTCCTATTTCTGTTAATTCGCCAGTGGTCTGATTGATACTAAATTTGGAAACGGTGCTGGAGACGAGATTTGCCACGTAGGCAAAACGGCCTAGGGGATCCAGGGCGATTGATACGGGACGCGTGCTGGCGCCGGTGCTTACACTGCCTATTGAAGTCAACGCCCCAGTATCCTGATTTATGCTATAAGCAATGACAGCGTTATCAAGTCGGTTAGCGACATAGGCAAAACGGTTCTTTGCATCGATGGTTACCGCTTCCGCGCTACCAGGTGGGGTAGATCCCGCAGCGTTACCTGCGGCCAGAGGAGTGCCCAATTCAGTCAAATCGCCTGTTGTGGCATCAATGCTATAAGTAGAGATGGTGCCCGCACTGGCGTTCACAACATAGAGGGTAGGGGGAGTGTTAGTGCCACCATTGTCTCCATTTACACCTCCAGTTCCTCCCCCATCATCACATGCTACTAGTGTTAGTAGCGATGCGGCGAGTAATGTTCGTGACAGAATAAGGAATGATTGGATGTATGGCATTGATCTCTCTCCTCATTATGAAGGTTATTTGTTTCCATATTGTGAGACTCCGCACTTTGGGAGTACACCCCTGCGATCAGTTTTGAATTGTGAATTGTTAATGAATCCGAGATCGCGATCTGAACATAAAGTTCACCTTGCCAACAGTGCGCGTATCTAAGGGCGAATATTCTTCTACCTTAACTCTGTCACTAAACGAGTGACGAATGTGTTCCTGAAGTACCCACAACAGTTCTGTATCGGCCGGGGTGAGTGATTTTTAATGAAAAATTGCAGTTTTCTTATGGAGCTGATCAACTAGATCAAGATTCGAG
>JAOUPJ010000334.1 GCA_029879945.1 Gammaproteobacteria bacterium | reverse complement strand
CACAGTGCCTGATAAAGCTGATAATAGATTGGGATGCATCGTGGCAGTCTATCCATTCGAATCCTTTGCTATCAAAATCGTGGTGGTATAGGGCCTTTTCTGCTCGATAGAGTTTATTCAAGTCTGAAACCAGAGACTTGAGGCCGCTATGTAGGGGATAATCCAGCGCATACCAGTCCAACTGTGTATCAAAATTCCACTCAGGACCCTGACCAAACTCACAACCCATGAACAAGAGCTTTTTGCCAGGGTAGCTAAACATATAGGTATAGAGCAGTCTCAGATTGGCAAATTGTTGCCATTCGTCTCCTGGCATTTTGTATCGCATAGAGGCCTTGCCGTGTACGACCTCATCATGGGAAAAAGGAAGAACAAAGTTTTCTGTAAAGCTATAAAGTAAGCCAAACGTTAATTTTTCGTGATGATAATGGCGGTAGATAGGGTCTTGGGACATGTAATCGAGCGTGTCATGCATCCAGCCCATATTCCATTTCATGCTAAAGCCCAGTCCTCCCAACCAGGTAGGCCGAGAAACCTGTGGCCAGGCAGTGGACTCTTCCGCAATGACCGTGGCGCCGGGATATTGTTCGTGGGCAACGGTGTTTAATTCACGTAAAAACTCGATGGCCTCCAGATTTTCATTGCCACCGTATTGATTGGGAATCCAGTCCCCTTCTTCGCGGGAATAGTCCAGGTAGAGCATGGAAGCGACGGCATCAACGCGTAGGCCGTCTATATGATACTCCTCCAGCCAGAACAGGGCGCTGGCCAGTAGAAAGTTTTTAACTTCATTTCGTCCGTAATTATAGATGTAGGTTCCCCAGTCTCGATGATGCCCTCGCCGCGGGTCTTCATGCTCATACAGGGCGCTGCCATCGAATCGGGCCAGACCGTGTGCGTCTGAGGGGAAATGGGCAGGAACCCAGTCCAAAATCACGCCTATCCCCTGCTGGTGGCAACGGTCGACGAAATAGCGGAATGCGTCTGGTGAACCAAATCGACTGGTAGGGGCAAAATATCCCAGTGCCTGATAGCCCCATGAGGCATCGTATGGAAACTCAGTGATGGGCAATAGCTCGATATGCGTGAAGCCCAACTCTTTCACATAAGGGATGAGCTGCTCAGCAATTTCATGATAGTTAAGGAAATTATTTTGATGATCCCGTTTCCATGAACCCAGGTGTACTTCGTAAATTGACATGGGCTGGTGCAGCCAGGATGAGTCACTGCGGGAGGATAGCCACTCTTGGTCTTTCCACTCGTAGACGGACTTTTTATTGATGATTGCGGCAGCGCCAGGTCGAAGCTCAAATTGTTTAGCATAAGGATCGGATTTTAAGAACAACGCATTGGAATGCTTGGAGACAATTTCAAACTTGTAGTGGCTACCTGCCTTGACGCCGGGAATAAACAATTCCCAAACTCCACCGGTGCCCCGATTACGCATGGGGTGAACTCGGCCATCCCATTGATTGAAATCTCCAACAACTGAAATTCTTGCGGCATTGGGTGCCCAGGTGGCGAACAATACGCCTTCCACCCCATCTGCCACCCAGGGGTTGGCGCCGAGAAAACGATGGATATGCCAGTGCTTTCCCTCGCCAAACAGGTGCAAGTCATAATCGGGTATCTGTGGTGTAAACGAGTAGGGGTCAAAACCGTTTTCAATCTCCCCTTGTTCATTTTTCCATTCTAGCTGGTAGCGTCCCAAAGGGGCCTCTTCCTCCGATAGTCGAAGCTCGAAGAGATCAGTGCCCACTTTTCGCACAAATTCTGCACCGGATTGGAGCAACTTCAGGTATGATATGCGTGGTTTATAGACTCGAATTACACAGGTTCCAGCCTCTTCATGCCTGCCCAGGATCTCAAATGGATCATGATGCCTGGCGTCCAGAATGCGCTGAATCGCTTCATTAATTGCGTTTTTATTCATTAGTTTTTTGTATTTAACACCAGTTTCGCGCATTTTTAACCAATTTGTCTCATTTAGTTAGGCCAGTTCAATGCCAAACGCTATTTCACTGTATAGAATTATAAAAGGGCATTGTGGAATTGTGCAGAAACATTTTTAGGGCAGGAGAAAATAGGCACGCCTATTGACTCTGCTGTTTTATAGCAGTTCATTTCACAGGGAGCAACGGTTGTGAACAAACAAACATCTCGCTTCGTCAGTCGACTGACCCGCAATACCGTCGCCCTCATACTCGCTGGGGGGCGGGGATCTCGTCTGAAAAATTTGACAGACTGGCGATCCAAACCGGCGGTACCATTTGGCGGAAAGTTCCGCATTATCGATTTCCCCTTGTCCAATTGCATTAACTCGGGTGTCAGGCATGTGGCGGTCGTCACGCAGTACAAGTCTCACTCATTAATCCGACACATTCAACAGGGTTGGAGCTTTTTGCGTGCCGAATTGGGGGAGTTCATCGAGTTGTTGCCTGCGCAGCAACGAATTCAAGAGAATTGGTATGCCGGCACGGCAGACGCTGTTTATCAGAATCTGGACATATTGCGTAGCCATAAGCCAGAGCACATCTTGATTCTCGCCGGGGATCATGTCTACAAAATGGACTACGGTCCGATGTTGGCGTATCACTATGAACATCAGGCAGATATGACCGTTGGTTGCATTGAAGTAGAACTTGATCATGCCCGTGCCTTTGGCGTAATGCAAATGGAGAATGATGGTCGAGTGGTTGGTTTTCAGGAAAAACCGGAGCAGCCACAAGCCATCCCGGGGAAGCCGGGTAAGGCGTTGGCGTCCATGGGTATCTACGTGTTCAATGCCGATTTTCTGTATGAACAATTGATTAAAGACGCGGATACACGTACTTCCACTCACGATTTTGGTCACGACATCATCCCCTCGCTGATTCGTAATTACCGTGTTTATGCCTATCCTTTTCGAGATGAAAATAAGGGCACCCACGCCTATTGGCGTGACGTAGGTACGATCGATTCATTCTGGGAAGCCAATCTGGAACTAATCGGAGTCACGCCCGAGTTAAATCTTTATGACGATGATTGGCCAATCTGGACCTATCAGGAGCAGTTGCCACCTGCAAAATTCGTTTTTGATGACGATGACAGGCGTGGCATGGCGGTCGATTCCATGGTTTCGGGTGGATGCATAATATCCGGGGCCTACATTCGACATTCACTGTTGTTTTCCAATGTGACGGTTTCCGAATATTCCGAAGTGGAAGATAGCGTGATTCTGCCGGATGTGAACATAGGGAAGAATTGTCGGATACGCAAAGCGGTTCTAGACAAAGGAGTGTGTGTGCCTGATGGCACAAATATAGGTATCAATCGAGAGGAAGATGAAAAGCGTTTTTGCGTCAGCCCAAATGGCGTGGTGCTCGTGACCCCTAGCATGTTGGGAGAAGATATACACCATGTCCGATAAGATGCCTCTTCGCGTTGTGCTGTGTTGGCACATGCATCAGCCTAGCTATCGCAGCGTGGGGAATCGTGAATACCTCCTACCCTGGGTCTATCTGCATGCGATTAAAGATTATATTGATATGGCGGCTTTGATTGAGGCCTCGCCAGGGGCCAAGGCCGTCATCAATTTTGCCCCCATCCTTTTGGAGCAGATCGACGATTACTGTCACCAGATCCGTTCCTATTTGGAAAACGGCACGCCGATATTTGATCCCCTCT
>JAOUPJ010000367.1 GCA_029879945.1 Gammaproteobacteria bacterium | reverse complement strand
AATAGGAAGCATTAACACCAACAGGGTTTTGATTTCTTTGCCGAGTATGGGTCTTGCTTCGTGTTTATTCACTTTTGGAAACTCTACTGCGACTTTGATTTTGATATTCGGCAATCACTCGTGCACCCAGTAATAAAATGGTCGATGCAAATTCCAGTGTAAGCAAGACAATAATGGTGGTGGCAAAGGTGCCATATATCAGGTTCACTGAAGACAGATTACTGTAATACCAGGCGATGAGTTGGGAAACGATACTCCACATCACAGTCGCGATGAGACCTCCCACAAAGGCATATTTAATAGGTACTTTTTTACTGGGTAGCAGTCGGTAAAACGAGGTAAGCAGCACCACTTCAGTGGTAAACAGAGCGAGAAACAGTAACCCTTCCCCAATCGCAAGTTCAGACCAGTAGTGAAACGAGTCTTGAAGATAGGCGTTGATACCAATGAGAACGCTCCCTCCCACACTCAGTATGAGCAGCGCTGCCCCGATTAAAAAGACATAGCCATAGGAAATCGCTGTCGCAAGTAGAAACTGTTTACGACTCTGCATGCCAGGTGGCAGATCCAGCATGGTGTTGAGGGTCTGGCTTAAAACACGAAAACCTGCGCCGCTGAATATAAACAGTACCAGCACGCCAAAGCCACTGACCAAGTCCCTGTATTCCAATGCATGCGTGATTTGCTGCATGATCTGTTCAACCTGATTGGGAAACAAAAGTGACAGGGACTGGTTAATCATCTCCATCAAACGAAGCGGGTCGATCAGTTTGGAGAGGGCTAATAAGATGAGTGCCGCCAGTGGAATCAGGGAGAGTAGGGCGTAATAGGCCACAGATCCTGCGAGTAGCAAGCCCTGTTTCTCAAAAAAGGTGCGCACCACAGTCTTGTAAAAGGCCCATTCCAGCAAAATGGATCGTTGAGACATCCCTGTGTCGTCTTGGCTCAGCCAATCAGTTCCAGAACTTTCTCTGGAGGCCGTCCGATGACTGCCTGATTGTCATGAATTACGATGGGGCGTTCGATAAGTTTGGGATGGGCGACCATGGCATCTATCAATTGCTCATCGCTCAGAGCAGGGTCGTTGAGATTCAGTTCTTTGTATTCATCTTCATTTTTGCGCATCAGCTCGCGTGGGGAAATACCTAGCATGCCCAGTATTTTTTTTAGTTCTTCTTTGCTGGGAGGTGTGTTGAGATATTCCACCACGCTGGGTTCAATACGCTTCTCCTGAAGTAGCGCCAATGTTTGTCTGCTCTTTGAGCAGCGTGGATTATGAAAAATCTTGGTACCCATACTTATTCCCTTAGTATTTTGAGCCTTAGTTTAGCACAGGAATGAAGCCGCCAACGGCTTGTGTCGGCGTCGGGTCGCATGGGGTGTTGATCCAGCGCTTTAGGACTTGCATGTTACTTCGAAATCGGCCCTTCCACGCTTTCGAAGCGCAAACTCGGCATGGGACGCTTCCCTCACTCCCATGACCTCAGTCTGCTGCATAGACCTTGCGCAATGACTATACAGAGAAGTATGTATCTATTTGAATTTATTTTACTAATTTATATTTTGAGGTATTCTGTTAGTAGAAACTAACAAAAAAGAGGATTTTTTGTGAGCGAGTTATTTGAGTTGTATCAGAAGCTGGGAAATGAGGGATATGGTGATGCGATAGGAAAGATAGCACCATATTTCTCGACGATAACGCCAAAATTTAACAAATTAGCACCAGGATCGTGTGAGATTGTGATTCCCAACACGACAGCGGTACATAACCATATCGGAACGGTCCATGCCATTGCCATTTGCAATGGGGCCGAGCTGGTGGCGGGTGTCACCACAGACGTATCCATCCCTGACACCCATCGTTGGATACCTGTGGGGATGACGGTGGAATACCTGGCCAAAGCCAAGACCGATATTACCGTGCGGGTGGCAGAGCATCAGATTGACTGGACTACAGTTGGAGAGGTCGTGGTGCCGGTGGAGGCCTTCGACAGCCAGGGTATCAAGGTGTTCACGGCACAGATCAGGATGTTATTGGGTAAGAAATAGACCTAACCGATAAACTCTAGCGTGTTGCCATCCGGGTCGCGGGTGAATAGGGCCTGTCTACCCGATTTGGAGCGGGTGTAGGCGATCTTGGCGTTCTCGAGACGAGTCTGCAGGCAATCAATATCGGTCACGGCCAAGGCGGTGTGGCGGTCTCGTCCGCCGTGTTGCGGCCGGTCTTCCGTCGGGTCTGGGTTGGGTACTTCCAAAAGATGGATCTGTTGACGGTTTCCCACCTCTAGCCAGGCACCGGGATAGCCCAGATCGGGGCGACTCGAATCCAGCTCGAGTCCTAATACGCCACAATAAAAGCCCAGCGCAACCTCCGTGTCTTTCACAATCACACTGGCGTGGAGTATTCCTGAAATTGTAAAACCCTTTTCCAAATACTGCTGTCCTGTTTGGGGTGCTGCGCGAGTCTCGTCTTCCTAGCGATTGTGTATACGCTGTATCAACTCCAGATCCAGGTAACTCTTACCTCGGGCTTCCCCTTGTAGCACAGTGAAGGGAGCATGAGGCTCGCCAAAGGAATTGAGTACGAGGGCGGCTGTGCCGAAGTTGTGAGTCTGGGTGTAGTCATTGGTGGTGATGATGGTTTTCAGGCCCGCGCCAACTGAAGAACGTATCCCGTTTTCTGAATCTTCAAACGCAATGCAGTTGTACGCGGGCAACCTCATCTGCTCCATGGCATAAACATAGATGTCGGGGGCCGGTTTTTTTGCGGGTACGATATCGCCCGCAGCGATTACTTCAAACCAGGATTCACCCTCCGGCCCCAAGGTATTGGCCAAAAGGGCAGTGACATTTTCGGGTGTTGTGGTGGTGGCGATGGCCAGCCTGAGCCCGGCTGCCCTGGCCTCTTCAAATATCCGTTTAACACCCGGGCGTAAGGGGATAGCTCCTGTGTTCAGTAGCTCCATATAGTGCTTGGTTTTGGACTTGTGCAGCCCAGCGACGAAGTCGTCGAAGTTTTCGGGGCGCTGGAATCCGGTATTAAACGTGTCCAGATAATACTTGATGCGTTCCTTGCCTCCCGTTACTTCCAGGAG
>JAOUPJ010000077.1 GCA_029879945.1 Gammaproteobacteria bacterium | reverse complement strand
TCTCGCCTCAATAATCGGGGCCAGGATGAGCCGGAAACCATTAAAAAACGCATGGCAGAGGCAGTTAACGAGACAAGTCACTATTCCAAATATGATTTCCTCATCGTAAACGACAAATTTGAACAAGCGCTGGCGGAGCTGAAATCGGTGGTAGTAAGCAGACGCTTACATATATCACTACAGAAAGACCGTTTAGCCAATCTTATCAATGAGCTTCTGGCCTAATTCCAGCAAGTCAACTATAATAGCCGGCTAATATTTCAGCGGAGATTACAATGGCACGAGTTACTGTCGAAGATTGCTTGGAAAATGTAGACAATCGCTTTGAACTGGTCCTTTTGGCGTCCCGCCGGGCCCGCCAGCTCTCCAACGGGCAAACTGCCTTGGTTGAGTGGGATGGAGACAAGCCTACCGTTGTGGCACTCCGCGAAATCGCTGAAGGCCTGATCACCAAAACCATACTGGAGGAGCGGGATAGAGCGATGGAAGCCGCGGCCGAGGCCGAACAGGCTGCCGAAATGGAAGCCCGTAACGCACAGAATAATAGCGAAGAGGCCTAGGCCCTTCGCTTCCCCCTGCCTGCTCGAGGCCGGTCTAAAACGCGCTGATTCAAAAAGAGAAAAAATCTTTTTTTGTCTAATTAATCCCGCATTCAGACACCATATTGTATAAAATGGGTAAAGCTAAGCCCATTTAATCTCTGTGTTTCATTGCCAGGATACATTAATCAGTGGAAGCATCACCTGAGAATCGCACAATAGAAGATTCTGCAGCCAATACTCAGCTAATCGATCAGTTGTGTAATGAGCTGCGCGATTATTTGGATGAAAAGCAGGTCAATGAAGTCTATCGCGCCTATCTGTTTGGCGCTCGCGCTCATGAAGGGCAGCGCCGCAAGAGCGGGGAGCCCTACATCACGCATCCCTTATCTGTCGCCCGAATCCTGGCGGAAATGCGCATGGATCATCAGAGCATTATCGCCGCCATCCTTCATGACGTCATCGAGGACACTCCCACTGCCAAAGAACAACTTGCCACCGAGTTCGCTCCAGAAATAGCGGATCTGGTAGACGGGGTCAGTAAGCTGACTCAGATTCGATTTGAATCCAAGGCTGAGGCCCAGGCAGAAAACTTCCGCAAATTACTATTGGCTATGGCCGCCGACATACGCGTCATTCTCATTAAGCTGGCTGACCGTATACACAATATGCGTACCATCGGCAGCCTGGCGCCGGCCAAGAGAAGACGCATCGCGAAGGAGACCCTAGACATCTATGTACCCATCGGCAATCGCCTGGGCATGAATTCCATACGTGTGGAACTACAGGATCTAGGGTTTGCCGCACTCTATCCCATGCGCTATGAAGTCATTAAAAACGCCATGATGAAGGCCCGGGGAAATCGCAAGGAAATCATACATAAGATCGAAAATGATATTCGTGATCGGCTGCAACAGGAAGGCATTGTTGCTCAGGTGGAAGGGCGGGAGAAACATCTCCATAGCATCTACCAGAAAATGAAACAGAAGAGGCTGAGCTTTAACGAAGTGTTTGATGTCTACGCATTTCGTTTGATTGTCGACAATGTGGATAGTTGTTATCGAGCCCTGGGGGCCGTGCACAATCTCTACAAGCCTTTACCAGGGCGCTTCAAAGATTACATCGCCATCCCCAAAAACAATGGTTATCAATCACTACACACGGTGCTGTTTGGTCCTTATGGTGTGCCCATCGAAATTCAAATCCGCACCGAGGAAATGCATAGGCTGGCTGAAGCAGGCATCGCCTCCCACTGGCTGTATAAATCAGGTGACCCAAGTTCAGGCTCGAATCAAAGCCGGGCTAATGAGTGGCTACGTGGCCTGCTGGACATGCAAAAGTCTTCGGGCACCTCTATGGAATTTCTGGAAAACGTTAAAATAGACTTGTTCCCCGATGTGGTCTACGTGTTTACACCGAAAGGGGAGATCATGGAGCTGCCACGGGGCGCTACGCCCGTGGATTTTGCTTATGCCGTTCACACAGACATCGGCAATAGCTGTGTTGCGGCAAAGGTTAGTCGACAACTTACGCCGCTGAGAACACCACTGACCACCGGGCAGACCGTTGAAATCATCACCGCCCCCGGCGCTCGTCCCAATCCCAGCTGGCTCAACTTTGTAGTGACAGGCAAAGCCCGTTCACATATACGTCATTATCTGAAAAACCTGAAACAGGATGAGGCCAAAGCACTCGGAAGGCGCTTATTAGAAAGAAGCCTCAACGGTCTTGCCTACACACTGGAAAAGGTTTCCAAATCCCAGGTTAAAAGCACGCTCAAGATGTATAAGCTCGATAGTCTGGATCAGCTCTTGGAAGAGATAGGACTGGGAAACCGCATGGCCCTGTTGGTGGCCAGGCAGCTAACCAATGACGCACCCAAAACCAGCAACAAAACGACCAAAGAGCAGCCCAGCGGAACCAACTCGGGTAGTACACTGAAAAACATGCTGAATCGTTATGCCCCTTCCTGGCTGGTGGGTGGCAAGAACAGCCCTACCCCTTTGGCCATTCAAGGAACGGAAGGCATCATTGTCACCTATGCCCGATGTTGCCGACCCATACCGGGCGATCCCATTATCGGTCTGTTTAGCCCTGGGCGAGGCATGGTAATACATGTAGAAAATTGTAAGAACGCCCGCGACTATAAAAAACATCCCGAACGCTGGATAGACCTGCAATGGGAAGAGCAGATCGACAAAGAGTTTCCAGTCGAAGTCCGGGTCGAGGTAGCGAATCAGCGCGGTGTATTGGCGACCGTGGCCTCCGCCATTGCTGAGATGGAAGCCAATATCGAAAATGTACACGTGGACGACAGAGACAGTAAATTCACGGATCTGGTCTTTGTAATAAATGTGTACAATCGTGGCCACCTAGCCAACATCATGAGGCGGATTCGTCTGCTCGATGAAGTCAACAAGATCACACGCTCGAAGGGATGATAACGATGAGTAGAGAAATTATTAGCACAGACAAGGCCCCAGCCGCCATTGGTACTTACTCTCAAGCCGTAAAGGTGGGTAACACACTGTATCTTTCTGGTCAGATTCCGCTGGACCCAGGCACGATGGAATTGGTTGAAGGCGACATCTCTGTGCAAATTTCCCGCGTTTTTGACAATCTCTCGGCTGTATTAAACTCAGCGGGAGCCGATTTTTCCAAGGTGGCCAAACTGAACATTTTTCTTACAGATCTCACCCATTTCCCTACGGTTAACGAAATTATGGCTAAATATTTCGACCAGCCCTATCCGGCCCGCGCCGCAGTCGGCGTGGCCCAACTGCCCAAAGGGGCCCAGGTGGAAATGGATGCCATCGCCGTCTTGGACTAACTTTTTTAGGAAGCCCCCACTTGATGGGGGCACTAAGAAATTATGATCATATTTCACCCTCTTACTTCCTTTTCTACTTTTTAGTAATTGGATTGCTATGCCGATAAAGTTTCGAGAACGACCAGTCAAGGAAAAGCGCTCGTTACTAAAAGATATGCTGTGGAATAAATCTAAACCTGTTAAACATAAGGCCGCGCTGATTCTGTCTGGGGGAGGCGCTCGGGCTGCCTATCAGGTGGGCGTTTTGAAGGCGATTGCCGAAATTATGCCCAAAGACACCCAAAACCCTTTTCCAATCCTTTGCGGCACCTCGGCGGGGGCTATCAACGCCACGGCGATGGCCATTTATTCGGCCAAATTTCGCGAAGCGGTGTGGCGATTGGTGCATGTATGGGGAAATTTTCATGTGCCCCAAGTCTTTCGCTCCGACTTTGTCGGCCTGGGCGGGGTAAGTGCTCGATGGTTTGCTTCCATGGTTCTGGGTGGTCTAGGTAAATACAATCCCACAGCCCTGCTAGACCGATCACCGTTAAGACGACTACTTGGTGACTATCTACCCATGGAACAGATCCAGATGGCGATCGACCAGGGACACATAGACGCATTGAGCATAACCGCTTCCAGCTATAACACAGGTCATTCTGTCGCCTTTTTTCAGGGCGCGGATTTTATCGATGAATGGGCCAGGGCTAGAAGACGGGGAACGCGCACTACCCTGACACTGGACCATCTCATGGCTTCCTCCGCCATTCCCTTTGTCTTTTCGGCACGCAAAATAGGAGACGAGTACTTTGGGGACGGCACCATGCGCCAAACTGCCCCGCTGAGCCCCGCCTTGCATCTGGGCGCAGACCGCTTGTTCGTGATTGGCGTGAGGCACGAAGGGGATGATGAGGTGGAATGGCATCCAGACAAGGAGCTCTCACTCGGACAACTGGCAGGTCATGTACTCGATAGTATCTTTTTAGACAATGTGGACATGGACGTGGAGCGTATGCTCCGTATCAACAAGACATTTAGCCAAATCCCAGATCGGCACATCCCGGACGACAGCGCCACGCTGCGTCAAGTGGGTATCCTGGATATCTCGCCGAGCAGAGACCTCTATAAAATTGCTGACAAACACGCCCATTTAATGCCTAGGGCGGTCCGTTTCTTTCTGAGGGGTCTGGGCGTATCCAAACAGCATGGCTCCAATCTACTGAGCTATCTGTTGTTTGAAAAAGAATACTGCCGAGAACTCATAGCCCTGGGCTACGGTGATGCCCTGCATCGAAAAGACGAGATTTACGAATTCCTTACCTCAGAAAAACCCGAACTAATCTTTCAAAATCAATCTATTAGCCACAACGCTTAAGCTAGAACAAGGCTTGGGCCCGCGCAATTTCCAACACGTTAAGTAAGTTTTAAGTCCAGCCTGGTTAAATACTAATCAACCAAGCAAGTACTCTCTTCGATAGCAAAAGTAAGAATTTATAAAAATAATAACATACTTCCTTCTAGGGTCCCCAAACGTTCCTAGGAGGTTTAAAGGCCCGGCTCTGCTGGGCCTTTTCTTTTTGTCTCACGAAAGGAACATATTGCCTTTGTCGCACTCTAAGCCCAGGTGATCTATGATTAAGGCTTCTTGGGCATCTGTTTTTTGCGCCCAAGTTCAATTGGAGGACACAACATGAAATCGATCTCTCTATGGATATCTGCTTTTGTTATCGCATTATCAAGCAGTTATGCTTTTGCCTGCGGCGGAGATAATTCAGGAAAACACTTCGGGACAGTGCTTAAGGTAAACGAAGGCGGAAAGACCATCACTATTCGTGACGTGGAAACTTCCGAAGCAATTACTTTTAACGCATCCAGCGATATGCTCAAAGTCGCCTCTTCAAACAAGAATGTGGTGATTGACTATGAGGAAAACTCCGACGGCGGCCTGAAAGCCACCATGGTCTCTCCCGCAGCATTTTAAGAATTGTTAGAATCATTCAAAAAAGCCTCGCTCAGCGAGGCTTTTTTTGTGAACTGGCTAGCAGTTTCAACCAGACCCAGTACCATTGTCTAAGTTTTCGTCTATTATCTCCGATACAGCTAACAGAAACCGACCAATAGGCGAAAATCCATGATAGAGCTGAACCCCATTGCAGGCGGTGTCGTCTCATTAACTGCTCACCAAAAAACGGGTGACGCAGAAGGTGAAAAGCGCTTGGAAAAAAGCCTTAATACCAAAGAAGACAATGTGACCCACACAGCCAAAGCAGTGTCTAAATCAGAGCGCAGCGAAGAGTCTCCCAAGGAGCGCAGAGCTGAACGTGAAAAAAGTTTACCTCATCACCTCGGAAAGAATATCGATACCGTGGCATAGCATAAACATAGGATGTTACTTTATTAAGCGCCTTCGGGCGCTTTTCTTTTCTATGCGACACTTTCTGCGAATATCCATAGTTGCTAGAATGAGGAATCATTTCGAAATTAAAGGACTAATATCGTGCCGGAATCTTCGCCACTTGTAGAAGCCCAAAAAAAATTCGCAGCAAGCATTCCCTTCCGCTCCCTTAAGGCGGTTAGCATGAATGTAGACCAAGCCTTGAAGCAAGTCACTGCAGAAGACATCAAGGCACCTGGAGATGCTCCACCCTATCCCAGGGCAATCGTGGAAGGTTTCCTGGTCGCCTGCGAGCACACCAAAGAAGCAAGTGAAGTAAACCCCATCACGTTCAAAGTAAAGGGGAACATAGAACCTGGAGACAAGTCCTGTCCGCTCCCGGGTAAAAATGAAGGGATACAGGTAGCCACCGGAAGCATTGTTCATCAGGGCCAATATGCCATTGTACGGATGTGGGACGCAGAAATTGGAGAAGGTGAATTTACAATAAAACGTCCCTTTCCCCCCAATTTTTTTATCGAAGAACAAGGTTGTGATATCAAGGCTGGCACCGTGGTCGTACCCAAAGGGCAACGCCTGACGCCTGAAGATATCGGAAACCTGGCAAGTATTGGGCTCACTTCAGTAAAAGTGATGCGGATTCCTGAAGTCTCCCTCTTTGCTTCCGGCGATGAAGTGATTCCTCACACTAAAAAACTACAACCCGGACAGATCCGAGACTGTAACACGCCCATGCTTTATGCGGCGCTACAGGGTAGTGGGGCTATCCCTCACCCCCAGGGAATCATGAAAGACGATTTCGATGCCTTCGTAGCCGCCGTCAAAACAAGACTGGCCAAGGACGATATGGTGGTCATTGCGGGCGGTACGGCCGTGGGGGGTAGAGACTTTGTGTCTGACCTGATTAAGGAAGTGGGAGAACTGATTATAGACGGGGTGCCCATGCG
Source organism: Gammaproteobacteria bacterium (assembly GCA_029879945.1). Classification (GTDB taxonomy): domain Bacteria; phylum Pseudomonadota; class Gammaproteobacteria; order S012-40; family S012-40; genus JAOUPJ01. The sequence continues at coordinate 5,998 of JAOUPJ010000077.1, read as the reverse complement.
CTCAGGTCGCCCCTTGATCATGGGCGTAGCCAAAGGCAAACCCATCATCTGCGTAGCAGGTCATCCGCCTGAAGCCTTGAGAGGTTTTAGGCTGTTTGGCGTGGCGGCACTCAATCGTCTAGTAGGAATTGATGCCCCATTACCTATGGATGCCAGCCCTCAAGGTGGCAAATAGACATCCAAACGCAGGGTCTTGGCCTTGAAACTGTGATTCGGCACCAACCCGGCCAGGGGTGGTGCATGAATCGGCCTCTTAACCACCACTTTCTTGATCGCAATATTTCGTGCTAGAGGGAGCAGGGCACTGCCGTCGTCTTCTACACCATGTAATAATTGTAAGTACTGCAGGTCTTTTTTCACTTTTGCGCTTTTGCTCCGCTCTGGAAACATGGGATCCAGACACACGACATCGAATTTCTCCTCAGTGCTGCGCATAAAGTCCACCGCATCGATGTGAATCAACTTCATTTTGGAGAGGGATGCACGATCAGCCTCCTGCAGGTCGTCTAAAAACTGCTTTCCTATTTCCTGATTGAGCATTTCGAACAATATGCTCGAGCGCTCGAGTAACGTTACCTCAAAGCCCTGACTGGCCAAAACATACGCATCACGACCCAAGCCAGCCGTAACATCCAATACGCGGCGCTGGTCATTTTTAACAGGCCCAACAGCCTTGAGTAAGGGACCACCGCCAGACTTTAGACGATGTTTCATGCGCGAGGAAAAGAAGTCGACACACAACGGGCCCAGGTCGTTTTTCCCAGTATTTTTAAGGTAGTAGTTTTCCAAGCCCACCACCAGCAAGAGCCCATCACACGTATCGGAGAGTTCCACAAGGGGCAGAGAAAGACGTTGGGAAAGCGCAGCGGCTTCGTTGCGTTTGGAATCTTCCCAACTCACTGCGCACTTCATTCCATCCCACCATTTCGAATTAAACATACTGGTTTGAGTATTGCAGATTAGCCTATAAACGACACTATATTACAGGAGTCTTGTCATGACACCCCTTAGACGCCTCATCATTTTCTCCTCACTTGTCTTGTTTGTATTCAGCGCCACATTACACGCCGCCCCTGCCGACAACTTGTCTAAAGGCGTTTTGCTTGTGGCTACCAAACGGTTGAATGAGACAGGTTATGAGAAGGCGGTGATTTTTGTCACAGAACACAGTGACGCGGGCAGTTATGGCGTGATCATTAACCGTAAAACCGACGTGCCCTTGGAAGATGTTATTCCAGAAGCGAAAGTGAGGGGGAAAAACAAGAATTGGGTCTATTTCGGCGGACCTATGCATGCCCAGTTTCTCTTCGTCATTACCCAGACACACAACACAAAAGGATTGCATCAGGTCAATAAGGATATCTATTTTGGCGCAGGAAAAGAGGCCATTGCCCAAGTTAGCGCAAAGAAATCCACAGACCCGTTCCGTACCTACGCCGGTTTTGCGAGTTGGGGGCCTGGTCAACTGGCAGAAGAAATCAACGGCGGGGCATGGGTGCTTGCCCCGGGGGACAGCAGCAGTCTGTTTACAGAAACCAGCGATCAACTCTGGCAAAATTTAATGGACCGCTGGGCCGGTTCCTGGATTTAGTCTAGTCATTTTCTTCTAGATTTCATTATATTAGGCCACATACCCGTAGCCTTCGTAAGGCTACGCTGCTATTATCCCGCAAGAAATTGTTGGGGGACAATATGCATAGGAAGTTTTTGCTAGACCAACTTAGCTACTATACACCTTGGGATGAACGCGAACAGGAAATGTGGGAGAACACACTGGCGTTTGTTAGAGACCATCCAACTTGCTTTTCCAGAGATTTGCTGGAAGGACACATCACGGGGTCTGCCTGGATAGTCTCGCCCTGTAGGCGCAGCGTTGTACTCATTCACCATAAAAAACTGAATCGTTGGTTTCAACCGGGCGGACACTCCGATAATAACCCCAATACATCCGAGGTGGCCATGCGAGAGGCCATGGAAGAAACGGGGCTACGCTCCTTGAAACTACTGGGAAAAGAACCTTTCGATATAGACATACACTTAATTCCTGAAAAAGGCGCGACCCCTGCCCATTGTCACTTCGATGTACGTTATTTGTTTGAAGCCTCACTCGATGAATCTCCTGTAGTCAGCGAGGAATCTAACGATGTGGTTTGGACCAGGCTGGAACAGGCCCTGATACACAACCCGGAGCGCTCTATAGAACGCATGGTGGAAAAAACTCGCACTGCTCATTTTCTTGCCCGATATCTGGAAGCTGGTTAAGCTTGTAGGCAGTGATTCACCTGATTAGATAAATGACATATAAGCGCCCCGTTCGCGTATTATTTCTTTGTACAGGCAATTCCTGCCGCTCCCAAATCGCGGAAGGACTTGCCAATGCCCTGGGAAAAGGCAAGCTGGAAGCCCGTTCTGCTGGTATTAAAGCCCATGGAAAAAACCCACGCGCCATCGCGACCATGCGTGAACTGGGTATCGACATCTCCCACCAGGAATCCCAGGTATTTGATGATCAAATGTTGAATTGGGCCGACCTAGTCATTACCGTCTGCTCTAGCGCAGACCAGCATTGCCCGGTCTTGCCCGCACACGTACAAAAAAAGCACTGGCCCTTTCCCGACCCGGCTAAGGCGCAAGGATCAGACGCACAGATCGAATCTGTTTTTCGCGAGGTCAGAGACCAGATTCTGACCAAAATACAAGGAATGATTGGAGGCCTGGCACTATGGGAAAATCAAAACAACTAAACCTCACTCAATATAAACTCTATTGGCTGCTTGCTGGTTTATTAGCATTCCTACTTAGCAGTTGCGCCGCTAGTCGACCTTATGATGTCCCCGAAGACACCGGCTTGCTTTGGAAAATTGAGCGAGCCAATAATCCTACCAGCTATCTTTTGGGCACGATCCATTCAGACGATCCCCGTGTACTGGACATCCCTGAGCAAGTCATACAAGCCCTGGATCACGTCGATCAATTTGTTATGGAGGTTCTTATTGATTCTGATGCAGAAAAGGCTGCCGGGCTGGCCATGTATTATCGAGACGGCACCACGCTGGAATCCGTCATTGGTAAGCCGCTTTACCGCAAAGTAGTGAAGGCAATGCGCGCAAAAGGGATAGAGGCGGGTCTGGTCTATATGATGAAGCCATGGGGTGCTCTAACTATTCTGAACATGCCCGAGGCTCGATCCAATAAGTTTCTAGATGTGGTCCTGCTGGAGGAAGCCAAGAAGCGGGGCAAGGAGTTGAGACAGCTTGAGACCATCCAAGAGCAGATTGCTGTCTTTGACGAAATGGACATAAAACTCCAAATCGATCTATTGACTGATACCGTTAATAATTTGGAATTTATAAAACAATTAATGGAAGAAACAATCAATGTTTATCTGAGCAATGACCTCGAGGCCATTAGCCATTTGAACGATAGATATTTAGGGTTTACCTCTAAGCAAGCAGCCAAGGCCTACGATCAACGGCTTTTAGTAGATAGAAATACTCGTATGCTGGAGAGATTATTGCCCATGATCCGAAAACAAAGCACCTTGATCGCCGTGGGCGCGCTGCATCTCCCCGGAGAAAAAGGCCTAATTCCCACGCTTAGAGAAGAAGGCTTTACGCTCACTCCAATAAAATTTGACTAATGAAGCAAGTCTATACCGCTTCCAATATCGTCGATGCGCAAATTTTCAAAGACTATCTTTGTGGCGCGGGCATAGAGGCCATTATCAAAGGTGAGTTCCTTACTGGCGCTGTCGGTGAGTTACCTACCAACACCTACCCCACTGTCTGGGTTATTGATGAAGACCTTTTTGACAAAGCAAAAGAGTTGCTAAAGATCTACGAAGCACCCCGACCCAGCGATCAAGTCTTTCATGATTCATGGACCTGTCCCGCTTGCGGTGAATGGATGGAGTCACAATTTACTGAGTGCTGGCGGTGCGGACGCCAAAGGATCTAACTAGGCATTTGGATTTTCAGTTTTTCCACCGTGAGCCAGGCTATGGCTCTTACCTTTTTTCATGCCCTTCGCCCTTTCCAGCTCAGCCTCTGCCTGCGCAAAAAGGGCGGAGTCACTGTCTGCATTCAATGGATAGGAGGCAGCCCCGATACTTACGGTGATGTGAATTCGTTTCCCATCACCTATGTTAAGAGGGTTTTCTGCGATCACTGAGCCAATCCGGTTGGCCACTTCGATTGCACCGTCCATAGGTGTTTCAGAAAGAACCACAGCAAACGAATCATCACCATAACGGGCAGCATTATCCGTAGGACGAAGATTATTGTTGATCTGCATTGCTACGGAGCAGAGTAGAGAATCACCCACCAGATGACCATAGCGGTCATTCACGGTACGAAAATTATCGATATCAATAAACAACAAGGTAAATGGGCGTTCGTAGCGTTTCGCTCTGAGAATTTCCAGTTCGACAATCTCTCTCAACTTGGTACGATCGTATAGACTGGTTAATGCATCGTGTACTGCCAGGTAGTCCAATTCACTTTGGACCTTTTGAAATCGCTCTGCCATCGCATTAAAGGCAGAAGCGAGATGACCCAACTCATCATTGGTCTGCAGACTGGCTCTACTGGTAAGGTCACCCTGCCCGAACTTGTTAACCGAACGCTCCAGCTTTCGAATGGGAGCGAAAACTGACTGATACATAACCCATGCCCCCACGATGGCAAACAGAAAACAACCACCGAACACCATGAGAGAGAAAGTGATTCCCTCCCACTGAAGCTTTTGGGCCGACAGGCGCTGATTCTGGATACCGCTAACAATGGTGGTTTCCAATTGATCGAGAATGAAGAGGGTTTTATCCAGACCCAGCTGAAACTCCGCCAGGCTTTGCCTATCCAGGGGGGAGTTCTCTCGGCCAGATGCAAGAAGATTCAGACCTGAATCATGGGTTTTATTCCATTGAACAGACGCGAACTTTAACAATTCCAACTCTCGGGGAACGAGATTCCCGAGCTCTGTCCCTTCTTTAATGGTTAATTGAATCTCAGTGTGCAAATTTTCAAATGTAACTTGGTGCGCCTGTTCCCGGCGCCCAGAGTATGCCTGTACAGGCCCTTTAACCAAATGAAGGAGCTTTTGCAGCTTGGTAGTCTGTTGAAGCTTTTCGATTGGCGCATAAATAGTCTTCTCGACCTCGGAGATACTATTTCGCACAGAAAAGATCTGAGTCGCCAAAAGGACAAGCAAAGGCAAGGTCATTATAAAAATGCCAAGAATCAGCCTCGCCCTTAGCGAAGAATTTCTATTTAAAAACAAAGACATAGTATATGCCGCAGCCTGCCCGCCTCAACCCTTATTCTCATTTCTTTTATATCGGGCGAACGGACAGAATGTTGATGCTTACCCCACGAGAACCGCTCAATTATTGTACTTTGTTAAAGAGCCTCTAATTAATTCACCTGTGCAGGGAAACCAATAAGAGGTTCCTTAAAAAACTCTTAAGGCATTATAGCCACAAATGACATAAAAAGAAAAACGGCCAACTCGGGGAAGCTGGCCGTTTAAGCACCGCGATTATTACCGCACGGAGGTGGTGCACAAACCCTTACTTAGACTAGCCGCATTTTGAATCACCACAATTGAGGCAGGTCATACATCCATCCATTTTCATCATCGCCTTGGTATTGCACTTGGAGCATAGTTGGGCACCCGGTGGGAAGCTGCTGTCCACAGCCGCTTCACTGTTTGCCTCAATCTCTGCTCGTTTCTTGGCAATAAACTGCTTTTGATGCTCATCCAGGTCGTCGCTCTTAAGCATACCGATCAGCTTCATATGGTGTTCGATTACATCACCCAATTCGGCAACGAGGGATGGCATATACTTGCCCCCCTTCTTAAAGTAGCCGCCCCTGGGATCGAAAACCGCCTTGAGCTCTTCTACCAGAAATGTCACGTCTCCACCTTTACGAAGGACTGCGGAAACAATTCGAGTAAGAGCCACGATCCACTGAAAGTGATCCATGTTCTTTGAGTTGAT
>JAOUPJ010000333.1 GCA_029879945.1 Gammaproteobacteria bacterium | reverse complement strand
CGCTTGCAAACGGTTTTCGCGTACGAATGTCGGCGACTATTTCTCGCATCATCTGATGCTCATCACTATCGTGCTCAACCTCCACTCCCGGCCAGACGCGGTTGTAGTCCTGTTGGCCATTCAGGTAGCGCATACCCAAGGCTGCGGCCTGCACATTGCCAATGAAGACACTCACCGGCCGCGGGAGTTTCTGCCCCTGATACTTCTTCAATATTTTTTGGATTGCGAGCAAGCCTACGTCTTCATTGCCATGCAATAAGACGGAGACAAACAATGGTTGTTCTTTTTCTCCGTCCAGATGTAACAGCGTTGGCGCACCCAATACGCTCATCAAATCTGCGGCAGTGCAGTGTAGTAGTCTTTCGGGATAGTCGTACATCACCTTAAACATTCGGACTTATCGCTCCCACTCGTGGACTGGTTTCCCGGCACACTGATTTTGGTAGTAACGCTCAGCCAGGGCATGCATGTCAGGTCCGTTTGATTTCACAAATTGTCTTTGCCAATGCGCTCCCGTCCGTTCGGTAGACACTCTGGCTTTAATAATCTCCATGTAGTGTTCTATTTCATCGCGATCTATTTTTAATGACTCTAAACCCCGAATCGCAAATGGGATCAACTGTGTGAGTAACCACTGTTTGAGTGAAACACGTTTGCCATCAAAATCCACTACGGAGGCGTGAATCCCCTTTCGGGCGGCAGAATAGAAGTTTGATTTGGCATCGGAAAAATCCAACATTTTCTCCGGTGGTTTTTCTTGCGTGGCCAAGGCTTCTTGCAGGCCTAAAAAGAAGGCGGCATTGGCCAGCTCGTCGATCAAACTGGGGCCAGCGGCAATAACACGGTGCTCAATACGAAAATGGGGTGTTCCGTCCTCATCAAATCCGAGCAAGGGACGATTCCAGCGCCAGATTGTACCGTTGTGCAGGCGTAGATAGCGTAACTCGTCTTGCGGTGTATCAAAGGTTACCGGCAGAAGGACGGGGAAGTGCTCCAGGTTTTCTTTAAAACATTCACCAAGATGATGCTTCACATACCCAGTGCCAAAGCTGACCCGACGAACTGGTCCTTGCGATGCGGAACCATAGCCGCCCACTTCCACCGCTTGTTCAAAAAGCGGAATGCGGGTTTCTTCCCATAGATCCACGCCAAAGAAATAGGGTGAGTTGGCCGCGACGGCAACAGAAGGTGCAGAACAAATGATGGCAGCATTGTAATAGGCAGCAGCCCGGTGTTGATCAATCTGTCGATGGACTTGAAAAGATGTCGCGGCCGATTCCAACATCACGTCGGAATGTTCAGACTTGAGATGGGCCTGTCCAACGATATCAAGTACGAGTGGTTTTCCCTTGCGTGCATGCATCACTTGTTCGTTGAGGGCATGATAGCGATTCATGGAAGACATATTCTGAATCGTGATGTCTTCATCCCTCAGTGTCGGCAGGATACCGGTGATCATCAAATTCAGATCCATCGCCTGGGCCGCTTTTTGGGTACGCTCCCAGTTCTCTTGTAGACGAGAGTGCAACACACTCAAACTATTGCCTTGCAGTGGCTCCGGGTCCACATTCAGTTCGATATTGAATTTGGCCAGCTCTGGCGTGACGTAGGGATCATTAAGGCGATTTAGCAGCGCTTCGTTTTCCGGGGCGGGTAAAAAATTTTTTTGGGTTAACCAGATTTCCTGCTCAAACCCGCCGACTGCCCGGATTTCACTAAGAGAACCTTTTTCAATCCACTTCAGTAACAGTTCGGTTTCTTGGGAAAGCGCACGATGAAAACGATCATAGTCTTTTTTGGTGAACCGACTGACAGAGATTTCATCACCCACTGCAAGGCCCTAACTATTTTTACTAAATCTTTTTAGTTGCCGCTTGCAGCTTTTGGGGAGACTGCAAATCGGCTCCCTGCTGTAGATACAAACGCACCTTCAGGCAACGGAATGCCGCCGCAGTGGTGGAATCTTTGAAAATGGGTACACGAACACTCATGCCACTCTCGCTGACAAAATGCAGTACGACCAGCCAGGAAAATCGATAGGAATCACCTTTCAGGCTTACCGGAACAGACGAACACTTTCGAGTGGTAATGAACCAACGATCTTTTTCATCCCAATCAATGGAGGTAACCACTGAACCATGGGTGCGAAATAGAAAGCGGGTGCTGAGTTTGACCAGACTAATCAGGACAAGTGCAAAGAAGACATAACTAAGGATCTGGTCCAGGCCGAGGGAAAGCGCAGCAATAAAGGCTGCCGTGTGGGTCGCAACGATCAGAGTGCTAAGAATAAAGGAGTGCTTTATTTTGACTGTAAGCGGTGCGCTGTATGGTTTCGATGAGTCTGGCAATCTTGTCCTCCGCGGGAGTTTGTTTGTTCATAAAAAAATCATAAAGTTCTTGATCAGGATAGAGTAGCAAATCCTGAAAATCGTCCTTTTCCGATTCGCTGAGTAAGAGGTATCCGTTTTCTAAAAAGGAATCAAGCAAGACATCCAACTCCAGCATGCCGCGTCGGCACGCCCATTTGAGTTGATTGAGTGGTAATCGTTGAGTCGTCACTAGGCCGCCTGAGTTAGAAGTATGGGTTTACCACGGGTGATGACCATGGTGTGCTCAAACTGAGCCGACAAGTTGCCGGGTTCGGCGATCAGGGTCCAGCCATCGGTATCTTCGGTGACGGCCTCGGAGCGAGTCGACAGAAACGGCTCGATCGTTATCACTGCGCCTTCCCACAATTTGCGATTGTCTTGTGGGTCATAGAAGCCGGGGATTTCTTTGGGTTCCTCGTGCAAGCTACGACCTATGCCGTGGCTACACAGATTCTTGATAATGCGATAGCCCTTTTTCTGCGCCACGCGCTGTATGGCCAGACCGATCATATTGATACGTTGACCGGCCCTGGCAACGCCAATGGCCTCTTTCAGCGCCAGCTTGGTAGCCAGTATAAGCCTTTGTTTTTTTTGATCTATTGGTGGAATTAGAAAGCTGCCACCGGTGTCGGCAAAATAGCCATTTTTCTCGGCGGACACATCCACGTTGACCATATCCCCAGCCCTGAGTGTGCGCGGACCCGGTACTCCGTGAGCAGCCTGCTCATTGATGCTGATGCAGGTGGAACCCGGAAAATCATAGGTTATCTTGGGGGCAGATTTGGCTCCATGACGCTCGAGAAAATCGGCACCGACGGCGTCCAGCTCGAGGGTACTCATACCCGGCTCGGCCAGACGTTTCATCTCTTTGAGGCACTGGGCCACAATTTGGCCTATGTGTTTGAGTTGCTGGAGATCGTGATCAGTTTCTATAGTCATGGCTATTCCCCTCTTGGCCTAGCATAGCATGATCAAAAGATATGTTTGAGTAGCTTTTTCTTGATTTCACTGATGGCTCGGCTGGGATTGAGCCCCTTGGGGCAGACGTTGGTGCAATTCATAATCGTGTGGCATCGGAACAGTCGATAGGGGCCATCCAGTTCAGACAAACGCTCGGCGGTGGCCTGGTCTCGACTGTCTTCGAGGAAACGTGCCGCTTGTAACAGGGCGGCTGGGCCGCGGAACTTGTCTGGATTCCACCAAAATGAGGGACAGGAGGTGGAGCAGCAAGCGCAGAGTATGCACTCATAGAGTCCATCCAGTTTGTCGCGCTCTTCGGGCGATTGCAGTCGCTCGATTTCCGGTTCCGCATCATGGGTAA
>JAOUPJ010000332.1 GCA_029879945.1 Gammaproteobacteria bacterium | reverse complement strand
GCGTATCCAAACAGAGTTTGCCGTCATCAATGAGTGACAGGCCATAAGATGGAATCATGGATTTGAGTATTTGCTGCCATTGCGGTGTCTTGAGCTCATCGGGGAACATCTTGGCCAGCACCTCCAGCATAATAGACGCCGAGGTGGATGCACCGGGTGAGGCACCCAGTAGCGCCCCTATCGATTTGTCTGCGGAGCAGACTATCTCCGTCCCAAACTTCAAGACACCGCCCTGGTTCTTGTCTTTCTTGATAATCTGTACGCGCTGCCCGGCCGTGGTCAGCTCCCAGTCTTCAAAACGCGCATTGGGAAAATAGACCAACAGTTCTTCAAACCTTTCTTCATCAGAAAGCATTACTTGTTCAATGAGATATTTTGTTAGATCCACATTGCTCACGCCAGCCGCCAACATGGGCCACACGTTATGCATCTCAATAGACAAAGGCAAATCCATGTACGAGCCATTTTTTAGAAACTTGGTCGTAAAGCCAGCGTAGGGGCCGAAAAACAAGGTTCGCTTACCGTCTATCACCCGTGTATCTAGGTGAGGAACTGACATGGGCGGTGATCCAACCTTGGCTTTGCCATACACCTTGGCCTGATGTTTGGCGATCACCTTTTCATTGAGGCATCGCAGGAAATGTCCACTCACCGGAAATCCACCATAGCCTTGCGATTCCGCGATATCCGATTTAACAAGCAGGGGCAACGTGGCGCCACCGGCACCGATAAAGACGTAGTCGGCATAGACCTTATCTTCATCTCCATTGGCCAGGTCCTCAATTTCCAACTCCCATTGACCATTCGCCTTTTTATTCAGATCATTTATCTGATGCCCTAAATAGAGTTTTACCCCCTGCTCGTTTGCGAGGTACTCGATCATCCCTTTTGCAACCATTCCAAAGTTGACGTCGGTCCCCGCATTCATACGAGTGGCCGAATAGGGTTCATTGGAAAGCCTTCCCTCCATGATCAGAGGTGCCCACTGCGTGATACGTTCTCTTTCTGTCGCGTATTCCATGTCTTGAAAAATGGGATGGGCACTCATGGCCTCATGGCGCTTACAGAGAAAATCCACGTTCTCTTTTCCCCACACAAAACTCATATGGGGGATCGTGTTTATAAACGGTTCGTGCTCAGGCAAACAACCTTCTTGCACCAGGGAGGCCCAGAGTTCTTTGGAAATTTCAAAATTGTTGGCAATCTCCAGGGCCTTGGAAATATCGACTGAGCCGTCTTTTATCGGCGTGTAATTCAATTCGCAAAAAGCGGAATGACCCGTGCCTGCGTTGTTCCAGGCATCGGAACTTTCGGCGGCAATACGATCCAGTCTTTCATAGATGGAGATGTGGGCATCGGGCAATAATTTGCGCAAAAAAATACCTAGGGTGGCACACATAATACCAGCACCGATTAACACTATATTTTTAGGTTTTTCGCTCATTCAGTCCGCCTGTTAACACGCCGATTGATTCTTTCATAGGGTTTTGGAGGAGATCTAAAAAGGCCCTCATCATACCGCCAACTGAACCATTTTGGGCAATTCACAGTTTTTATCGGCGAAAAATCAAACCGACTGAAATAATTGAACCAAAATTCGAACTGGCCACAGGGAGAAGTGCTACTAATTGGTATTGCCCTATTGGGCTCGAAATCGCGGAAAAAAGACTCAATCTATATGGGGAATGACAAGAATACAAAACGCCCCGGATCAATGGCGACGCGAACGCGACCACAGGTTGACCGGCGCTACTTTAAAATTAAACCGGAAAACTGGTTCTAGTTAAAGTGGCCAATATGGTTTAGCTGAATCCCGGAGGCAGTTAAATCACTGGCAAAAACAACTATCCCTACAAAGGCAAATAGGGAGATAGTAAAAATGGCAATCCGGGTTTTACGAGTAGGATTCATAACAGACACCTGTCATTTTAGGAAAGTGCCAAGTATAACATCGTTTGCTTATGGATGACCATAGTAACAATGTGACCAAATTCAACACTCGCTCCACATATCAGAATCTTATAACTATTTGTTTATATTAACTATTATAAATATTCCAAAGTAAGCGTAACCACCCTGTTTTTACTCTAATCAGCGGCTGTCTGATCGGCAAAGGCGGGCAAGGCCTGGTCCTTTGATTGTTTATCCAACTTGAACTCCACCAGTTTCAATTGCTCCGACACATACCTGATATTGGCAGTCTTCAATTCCACGGACTTGTTCAACAGGGCCGTTTCTTTTTCGATATTGCTAAGCTGCCTCTGTACAGTTGCCAGTTCAACTCGCTGATCACTTAACGCCTGAATGTCTCTTTGGAGATTTGCCAATTGCTGGGTGAGCTTATCTATTTTGTTATCTGACTCCCCTGTCTCTGTCACCGCAATTTTCGGTTTCATCTGCTCGATGGCCTGATCAATGACCAGTTTCAATTGCTCATCGTCTATATTTGCCGAAAAGCTGGTGGCGGTGGAGACCACGGTGGTACCCAAAATAAAGGGCAATACCACCTTTCCTAAATAGCCCGACATGGCCTCGGCGAGAAAGGTCTTAAAGCCTTTAGTAACAGGATCTTCATGTGAGTTTTTTTGCGTCTCTGTCATTTTCAATCGTCCTTGATCTGATTATTCGTTAAGCATCGAATCGCGTCGAATGAGTCGTTCGACCTTATCCGATTCCAGTATAGTCATTCCCCGGATTTCTGGTATGAAGTTTTTCACTGTCGGCCAAGTTTCAACCGTGCCTGTGATATTTTTGTTAGAAATTAACGAGATTCCAGTGATATTCCTTCGCTATGTTTCATGAGAGGGAAAAAAACGGTGGATGGGCCCGTGTCTCTCACTCGCCCCAGTTTTTTGGGAACTAAAGAAACCTGTATTATGGAGTGATTCTCATGATAAATGCAAAATCTGCCTTATTCGCACTTACCACCCTGCTTTTGGCAGGCACCACAAACGCCGCCCCGGTGACGCTTAGCTCAGCACAAATGGATACCGTTTCCGGGGGTGCGTTTGTATGTCCAGTCATCTCCACCGACGCAGTACTCAATGCTAAAAACGGTATTGAGATAAACGGCGCGTATTCGATTCTTGGCCCAGACGTAAGTGTTCCAGTCCACGCCACCAATGGAGACGGCACTGGCAGCCCCGGTTCCACCTTTGCCTCACCCGGCGACACAAACTACACAGCGATCTGGAATTAGGCGTTTGTCTTAATCAGACCCTGCTGTAACACAACTGATCATAGACGTATCACAAGAATTTAGTTTGGATACGTCTATGGTCCTCCAGTTCGGAAAATGCATTTGAAAACTCTTATCCCCTTGCTGTTAATACTTCTGCCTGTGCTTGGCATGGCACAAGCCCGTGACAACCATCGCGTAGAGACTACCTCTTCTCTTATTGAAAAACGCCATGAACGTGTGGTGCTTCAACAATGGGAACTGAGTTGCGCGGCAGCGGCACTGGCAACAGTATTACGTTATCAGTTTGGTTTACCTGTTACCGAACGTAGTGTGGCACTCGGCATGATCAATCGAAAAGAATATCGAGATAACCCGCAACTCATTCGAATCAGGCAGGGCTTTTCCTTACTGGATCTCCAGCGATACACCGATTCGGTAGGATATAAGGGCGTCGGGCTTGGTCAATTAAGTTTTGAAGACTTGCTCCGTTATGCTCCCATGATTGTACCTGTGATTTTGCAAGGCT
>JAOUPJ010000076.1 GCA_029879945.1 Gammaproteobacteria bacterium | reverse complement strand
GGCGATGCAGAGCCTTTGGTTCAACGAGTTCTTCCGGACTTCCCGTCCTTAACATTTCCAATCTGGCTTACTACCCATCGTGAGCTTAGAACCAATCGGAGAATTCGAATTGTTTTTGACCTCTTGTCAAAGGAACTATAATCTTACTGATTGTCAGCTAGCGGACAATGGCAAACCTGGTAAACGTAGGTTAGGCAGAGCAGCGCGAAGCCCAACCTTCCCGAACCCATTTTGGGCTTCACTAAAAACGAATTCTAACAATTGACTGGGCTATCAATTGCGGGCGTAATGACGAACGAGCGGATGTTTATTAAAGACAAGATAGCAGCTGGTGAATATTTGGACTGGCTCAATGCGTTTACTTCGGTGATGAAAGGGAAAGGCGAGGGTGTCGTGCCGTGCGGAGATTGCGTAGCCTGTTGTACCTCATCAAAATTCGTCCACCTTAGACCCAGCGATACGAAAGCTATTGCTAAGATCCCTAAAGAGTTACTATTCAAAGCACCGGGTTTGCCCGAAGGGCACTATCTCCTTGGCTATAATGAAAAAGGCCACTGCCCTATGTTTGGAGAAAGCGGCTGCACCATTTACCATGATCGACCTGAAACCTGTAGGCAGTATGACTGTCGAGCTCTAGCCGCACTTGGTTCTAAGGTAGAAGAAGGGAGTGCAGACATTGGAAGGCGGGCAGCGAAGTGGGAATTTACTTTTTCCAATCCCGAGAGTGTCGAGCATTTTGAGGCGGTGAAGCTGGCCAGATCGTTTTTGATCGAAAATAAGGAGCTCTTTCCCGCGCGTTTTGTTCCGGAGTTGGGTCCACCTTTGGCGATACTTGTGTTGCGGATTCATGGGGAATTCTTAGGTCGATCAAGTCTTTCTTTGAAAAAAAACAGAGATCAGATCATTAAACATCTGATAGCAACGTATAAGGTTTGAGTTGTACAGGTTCCCGAGTTCAGTATACACAAGTGCGATTTTGAAGCGATGTGCTAATTTTTTTTCTACTAACCTGCTGCCGGTCTTTTGCAGCCCGATAAACTTGAGGTAATTGTAAATGTATGTAAGTGACTATCAAGCCTATCAAAAGATAATAACCGATTCCTATAATGCGCGAAGTAAGAGTTATTCGAAAAGTGAGTGGCATAAAAACGCAGCGGAGAAATTGGTCGATTATTTTCCCCCAAAGGAGGGTGATTCGGTTTTAGATATTGCGACAGGTACCGGAGCTGCCGCTATGTATTCTTCTAAACTGGTTGGGACGAAAGGCCGTGTGCTGGGAGTCGATCTTTCGGAAGGGATGATAAAGCAAGCAGAGAAAATTAGAAGTGAACTGAATTGCGAAAATCTCGAATTCATGGTTGGAGACGGGGAATCACTAAATTTTCCGGACAATAGTTTTGACCGAATTTATTGCGCATCGGCATTTTTTTGGATTGCCGACAAGCCTAAGGCCCTGTCTAACTGGCGCCGCATGCTAAAGCCTGGAGGAATACTAGGATTTCACGCCTTTCCTGAGACGTCCTATGTGTATGGGTACGTTGCAAGAAAAGTACTTAAGAAGCACGGAGTGGAATATCTCGCGCATGCACCCACCGGATCAAAAGAGATTTGTGAGGCCCTTTTGAACGAGGCCGGATTTGTTGACATCCAAATCAAAGAGGTTAAAGACGGCCATTACTTAACACTGGAAGAGGCCAAAGAGGCCTGGATATCGGAGGCGCATTACCCAATAGGCCAATATCCTCATCCTGTGACAGTCACACCAAAAGAAATACTCGAAGATGCCAGGCTTGATTATGAGGCCGAAATGGAACGGCTCGCGACAAAAGAAGGCGTTTGGAACGATACAACAACGTATTATGTCTATGGGGTTAAATAGCACATAAGAATCGGAGGGGTTGTCCATCGGCTGTAAATCAAAATTAACTTAGCCTGGATTTTTTCACCTATACTTCCATGTATAAAACTCAATAGTGTGAGGAATCCAATGAAACAAGTCGGAATACTACTACTAATTGCTTTTTTTGTGTCTCCTGTTGTGGCAGACGAGCTTGAGCAAACAATCGCTGGTGGACGTTTATACGATAAGTGGTGGGTCGATACCAAGCTGACACCACCTGACAGCACTCATCCTGCCTACAAAGAGGGTAAACAAACTGGAAATACCACCTGGCGTTGCAAAGAATGCCACGGCTGGGATTACCGAGGTAAAGAGGGCGCCTATTCGAAGGGAAGTCATTACTCTGGCACTAAGGGTATCCGTTCTTCGGAGGGTCAGTCAGTTGAGCAAATACTTCAAGTATTGGTTAATCCTCAGCATGGATACGACAAGCATCTCGGTAAGGAGGACTTAAACGCGATCGCCCTGTTTGTAAGCAAAGGACAGATCGATATGACAAAATACATTGCCTATGACACCAAAGAAATTAAAGGCGACGCGAAAGCGGGTAAGCAGCACTTCAAAAAACACTGTCTGGATTGTCATGGCAAAAAAGGTGACGCATTGAATCTGGCTCACGAAAAAAGTAAACCCGAGTATGTTGGAACCATCGCTAATAAGAATCCCTGGGAAACTCTGCACAAGATCCGCTTCGGCCATCCTGGCGCATTGATGGATATGCGTAAAATGCACAATGGTATGGGGCGTGAGCATCATCGGGCTATGCGGAAAATGTGGGAACACATGCCTCCGATGTTGGGTGTTTTGAATGAACAGGAGCAGATTAATCTCTTGGCTTATCTGCAAACCTTACCTAGATAGCGATGTTTCGTTGGATAATTTGACCAGCCGCGGTTCGCCATTTGGGGGTCTTCTAAGCAAGATGAATGTGTTCTATATAGCAATGAAAAATTTGTCAGTAGCCGATGAAAAACCGCTCTAAGATATGTGTACTATTCCTTTTAGCAAGCTATACGGGTAGTTTATACGCACTTGAAGCGGCAGTGGGTATTGAGTATAGCTCAAAGGCAGTTTGGGTCGAAGAAAGCAAACGAGGTGACGATGAAATTGCCCGAATGGATTCGGGGACGAGTCCCGGCCCGTCATTGGTGATCCGAACGCATCCCCAATATGTGTGGGAGGACTCAAACTGGGCCTATCACTACCAGATCGATTTTTCAGCTTTCGATATTGATACGCAGGAAGTACCTGAATCACCTGAAGTGCAAGACTTGGGAACATCAGTAAGTGGATATTCTGTCTTTGCCTTGCCGGTGGCCTATTACCATTTTAATCGAGATAAACAAAACGAATGGAACTACAAGGCGGGACTGGGTGCAGGCATTGGTTATCTTCGAATAAAGGGAAATTTTCAGATTACGCAGGGAAGCCATCCGGAACACGGGCAAAAAAAGGAAATTGATTTTACAGGGCTAGGGTTTTCTGTTGGGGTTTATTTCGAAGCGTCTATTGGTAATCATATCATCATTGCCCAAAACTATAGCCCTAAGGTGTTTGATCACCCCTATGAATACCAGCAGCACAATGTGATCATAGCCTATCGATACGCGTTTTCACTTGAAAATGTAGTGGGTAAACAAGTGTGGTAGGGACTGAACGTGAACACATGCGAATCACTTCGTGATGACCTCAGTGAACTGCCGATAGCAAAGGTTTCGGCGGTGATGCTCCATGCCAGTCTTCGTAAGATAGGTCCGATTCAAGGAGGGCCGGAAGTGCTACTGGATGTCATTCTTGAGTTGTTACCGGAAGATTCTCCCCTGCTCATGCCGCTAGGCTCAAATGATAACGAACCCTTCAACGCAAAAACGTCACCAGCCGAGGTAGAAATTGGTGCCTTGGCAGAAATTTTCCGACGTCGTAAAGACACAATAGTTAACGACCATGTGGCGGGTCGATTTGGTGCAATAGGAAAAGGTGGGGAATATCTGTTGAATCCAACCCCGTTGCACGACTATCTTGGTCCAGGATCAGTACTGGAGAGATTTACCCAAATCAATGGATCGGTATTGAGGATTGGGGCAGATCTGGATACCGTCACACTGACCCACTATGCAGAATATCTGGCAGACATTCCAAACAAAAAACGTGTTACACGGAGCTACCAACGTGCAGATATCGGGGATCAAGAAATAGAGAGCCTGGATGATAGCGATGGCATCGTCGCCTGGAGTGGAGGTGACTATTTTTCCCAGATATTGATAGAGTTTCTTAATTCAGGTCAGGTCTTAATCGGAAAGGTGGGAGAGGCGAGGGCGGAATTGTTTGAAGCCCAAAGCTTTGTACGTTTTTCTGTTGACTGGCTTGAATCAAATTTTAAAAAACTAAATTTGTAATTGTAGATTCCGAATCTATTTGCCGTTATTCTGATTAAAAATGAGATCCAAAAGCCTATTCAGCTCTAGTCTAGGATTAGAGATACCATAACAAGAAAGCTGCTCTAGTCCGATGAGTGTGCCATATAGCAATCGAGAATACATAGCACACTGTTGTTTAGGTAATCCCGTTTGTTCGAACAATCCAGTCACAAAATTCAAGCGCGTATTGTCTACGCTAGCGAGTATCTCGGCTACCTGCTTATCGTATCGAGCCCAACTGCGAATCGACGGTTCGACTAATGCCCCGCCATAGGGTTCGCTGGCGTCACTGGTGGCGATCTCCACTAGTTGTCGCAATTGTTCTTTTGGTGTGAGTTGTTCATTGTGGTGACTGGGTGCGCTGCCTGAAAGAACCGAAATGATGTCATGCGTGGCGATTTTTTCCCAGTGCGTAAGCATCTCTTTTTTGAGACTAGAGACGTCTTTGAAATGCCAATAGAAAGAACCTTTGCTGACATTTAGGCTTTTGGCAATGGGTTCCACTTTGATTGCCTGTTCTCCTCCAGCAACCAGTGCCCGAAATCCGGCCATGATCCAGTCGATTGGTGTTAGTGAACTCGTTTTTTCCATTCTATTACCATACGCTACCGTATTGACATTATCCAGCGCGAAGTCTACCATACGCTAGCGTATGGTTGTTTTTGTATGGACTCCGGGAGGGGATATGATCAATAAAACGGTGTTGGCTGCTGCGGTACTTTCAGGGTTTACCCTTTTAATTCATGTATTTGGCGGAGGTCCGGAAGTCCACGATCCAGTCCTGGCGAGTACGCTATCTGTCGAGTTAAAGGCGATCTTATCCGTTATATGGCATGCGATTACCTTCGTCTTGCTCATCAACTCGGTGGCCCTGGTTGTTGCAGCCAAGTCACCAGCACTGACAAAGCCGATCGTTATTATGGTTTCGAGCCAATACCTGGCCTTTGCAGCCCTTTTTGTGTTCTATGGAATTACCCACCTGGGTTCCGTGGCGCCCATGCCGCAATGGATCATTTTTTCTGTCTTGGCGGCCGTGGGATTGACCGGCTACGCGCTACAGGAAAGGCATAAGAGGATTATATCAGCGGCCTAACACCTGGGTATTTTCTACTACTTCAACCCAAGGAGAGCAATGAACTGGACCTTTTGTTGCAAAATTTCGAAAAATTTCCCCTATCAATTGCTGGGCCTGGTGGAAAAGGATTTCCAACGACTTTGCGGATTTTTTGAAGAAGCGACATATGATTTCAAGACAGCATATACATTCAATCTTTTTGGCAGTGGCGGTAATACTGGTAGCGGTTGTGGTGACATCCTGTAGTGAAGATGAACAGACTAATCCGAACCCAGTCGTCAATGATCCGGAACCGCTTTTAAATGGGTGTAAGTCTTCCACATCGGTAGATTTGCGAGGCACTACAGCTGTCACCATTAACGCTACCTCCGCTTGGGATTTATCGGGTCATCAGGCGTGTATTATTGTTGATGTGGGTACCACGGTCACCTGGGAGGGGAATTTCAATAATCATCCACTGGTTGGGGGAGAAACACCCACGACAGATGCGGCGAGTCCGATAACACTAGGTAGTCCGATGTCGGGAACCAACCCGGTGCCCATAACGTTTACCAGCACGGGAGACTTTCCGTACTACTGTAGTAGTCACCCCTCCACAATGAAGGGGGTTGTATATGTCAGGTAAACCTGATGGAATCGGGTGAGTCTAATTTACCCCCTGCTCCCGTAGATACTCTTCATAGCTACCGCTAAAGTTACTAATGCCAGTGGGTGATAACTCGATGATGCGTGTTGCCAACGAAGAAACAAACTCCCGGTCGTGGCTAACAAAGATCAGCGTGCCGGGGTAGTTTTCCAGCGCCAGATTCAAAGACTCGATGGATTCCATGTCCAGGTGATTGGTGGGCTCGTCCATTACTAAGATATTGGGCAGTTGCATCATAAGCTTGCCGAAGATCATACGACCCTGTTCGCCACCAGAGATTTTGGTCACCGATTTCTTGATCTCGTCTTGTGAGAATAACATGCGTCCCAGTATGGCACGTACGGCTTGCTCGTCGTCACTGGGTTTTTTCCACTGACTCATCCAGTCGAAGAGGGACATGTCTTTGCTGAAGTCGGCGGAGTGATCCTGGGCGTAGTAGCCAATATTAGAGTTCTCAGACCACTTCACGATGCCTCTGTCTGGTTCCAGTTCGTTGACTAGCGTGCGAAGTAAGGTGGTTTTACCAATTCCGTTGGGGCCAATGATCGCAATGCGTTCACCCACTTCGGCCAGTAAGTTAAGCCCTTTAAACAAGGGTTTTCCGTCGTATCCTTTGGCCAGGCCTTCGATTTCCAATGCGTTACGATAGAGTTTTTTGTTTTGCTCAAAACGAATATAGGGATTTTGTCGACTGGAGGGTTTGACCTCCTCAAGCTGGATCTTGTCGATCTGCTTGGCGCGAGAGGTGGCCTGTTTGGCCTTGGAGGCATTGGCAGAGAAGCGACTGACGAAGCTTTGCAGCTCGGCTATTTGCGCCTTCTTCTTTGCATTGTCCGAGAGCAAACGCTCGCGGGCCTGCGTGGATGCAGTCATGTAGTCGTCGTAGTTACCCGGATAGACGCGCAGCTCGCCGTAGTCCAGATCCGCCATATGGGTGCAGACGCTATTCAAAAAGTGACGGTCATGCGAAATGATGAGCATGGTACTATTACGCTCGTTCAAAATCTTTTCCAACCAACGGATGGTATTGATATCCAGATTGTTAGTGGGCTCGTCCAGCAGCATAATGTCCGGGTCGGCAAACAGGGCCTGGGCAAGTAACACACGCAGCTTCCAGCCTGGTGCCACAGCGCTCATCAGGCCATAGTGTTGCTCCAGGGGAATTTCCAGCCCCAATAGCATTTCACCCGCTCGTGATTCAGCGGTGTAGCCATCCAGTTCAGCAAAGGCGACTTCCAGTTCTGCCACCTTCATTCCATCTTCTTCGCTCATCTCGGGCAAGGAGTAGATGCGATCACGTTCTTGCTTTATTTCCCACAATTCCTTGTGGCCCATGATGACGGTATCGATTACAGTGAAGTTCTCAAAGGCGAACTGATCCTGACGCAGCTTACCCACCCGTTCGTTTTGGTCGATGGACACATTTCCTGCCGAAGGCTCCAGGTCGCCGCCCAGGATTTTCATGAAGGTGGACTTGCCACACCCGTTGGCACCGATCAGGCCGTAACGATTCCCGTTACCGAACTTGACGGAGATGTTCTCGAACAAGGGCTTGGCCCCAAACTGCATGGTGATATTGGCTGTGGTAATCAAGGGTATTTCCGGTCAGATGTATCGCAAAAGGCGCGCATTATGCCATACACAGGCCCGCACTACACCTTATTAAGATGCGATTTGCATAGGATTCGACAGGTCTGAAAAATATTGCTTTTATAATCAGCAGCTAATTCTGTGCTCACACAGGTCTGGATCAAGTCTAGATTTGAGAAGGCGGGGCCGTGCTTTGCGTATCCTACCTAAATATGAGATACGCAAGGCATGACCCCGAAGTAAAAATCACTAGTTTCCGTTAACGCCATATTGCTTCAGTGTCACACCGGAAATCGTACCGTTGGAAAATGTCGGGCCGGGAATGATTGCGCTGTGACCCTGATAGCTGGAGAGATTAGGTGTATACAAACAGGTCTCATTTGTTTCGCACAATAGATCATCGTTGCCGATGGCGTCACCGCTGATTTCGAGCGCATGCTGCAGAAAGGTTGTTGAGGAGGCATCGCTCCAGGTGTGTGTCAGTGTATCTGCGCCGGTCGGCACGGCGAATACGTTTTTAAGCAGGGTATCGGATAGTTGCAGTGTCCAGTCCCAAATACGTCCTGTGCCAGAGACCCAGAGGCCTTGATTACTCAGACTGGCGAAGGCTGTGCCATCTTTACCCCAGCCGCGATACAGGCTTTCTAATCCGAACCAGTCAAAAGCCAACACATCCGTTGGGTAACTGGCTGCGCCGTCGGTGTCGTGAAGATTTATCACATCATCAAGGGTGACTTTGCCGACAAAGCTCGTGGCGAGTGTTTGTCCGGTCGTGGCGGTGCCGAAACTGGACGGCGCGACAGCGAGGCAGACACCATCGTGCGTGGCGTCTACACCGCCTGTATCGTCCTTCAGACCGCCACTGGAGGTCGATTCGGCATCGACATAACAATCACTGTTTGCGTTCGAGCCGACTATAAAGGGGCCTGCAAATTCGGTGTTGACTGTTGCAGTGACCAGATAAACGCCTTGTGTGTTATCAGTTGATGCGAGGGCATAGAGTGTATTCGCACTCGCGCCAGCCATATAGACGCCATAGTAATTGTTTACCGATGCAGTGCGAAGAAATGTATTGTTATTGCCTTGTATGCTTAAACCGATAGTGGAATTGTTGGCCAGTGTTAGATCGCTAAAAACATTGTTGTTGGCACCAGTACCGACTTGTAAGCCGATATTAAAATTGAATGCCGTCAACCCTTCTACACTATTGTCTGTGCCATTTCCTATTGACATTCCTAGAGCCGAACCTGTCGATCCGTTGGAAACTGTAATATCGCGTAGGCGATTTCGATGAGAGTTGGAAACAGAAACACCCATAGACATTCTCAATGCACGAACATTGCTCGCTACATTGTCTGAAGATGTACCAAAATATAAACCATAATTGGTGCAGTTATGGGCAAAGATACTGTCTAGTGTATTGAAATGGGAGAATTGCAGCCCCACACCGGCAATGGTGTGCGAGCGGGCGTGGACATTGGATATGGAATTAGAACTGGAGTTTGACACTTGTACACCGTAGCTGCCGCCAACAACATCGATATCTGAAAGTGTGCTGGCAGAACTGCCTGTGGTCAAATGAACACCGCTGCTGGTATTGGACGTGGCCACCAGATTAGTGACAGAATTGTTTGTAGCCGTATCAATCAATACACCGCTTTGTGCGTTAAAACTTGCACTGAGATTCGTCAGCAGATTGTTGCTTGATCCTGTAATGTGTATGCCCGAGGCTGAGCCGTTGGTGACAGTGGACATTGATACCGTGTTCTCATTGGCGTTGTTGGTTAACTCGATGCCATGGTTAGTCGAGGAATCAACAGAACTTTGGGTAATCAGGTTATCGCTGCTGCCGTCAAGTCGGATGCCGAAATTGGCATTAAAGATAGAATTCAGACGAACGACGGAGAACTTCGCACTGGTCAGCAAAATACCGTTGTTAAAAGTGCCACTGGTAGTGCCGTCCATTTCGCCTTCTATCCAAAGAAAATTCTGTGAATTTGCCGTAAGCAGGGCACCGCTGCCAGCGACAGGGCCAGTCATTGTGACGCCCTGCGCGACCACCAGTGCAACGCGGGAAGCATCCAGCACATAGCTCGCCGCTGGGTCAGTGGTCACAACATAGATGGTGCCAGCGACCGCACCACTGCTCATGCCATCATTGTCAGTAACAATCGCATTGCTATACCAGGCTCTGGGTCGGCTCACATATCCATCTCCACCGCTTACTGAAAAGCCGTGACTCTTCCAGCCTGGCGTGCCACTGAAATCAATCAGATCAACCAAACCCTTGTTATCGGCTAGGCCGTTGCTACGATAGACAGTGGTGGGTCCACTATCATCGCACACCCAGGAAAAGGCACCCATACTGTCGGTTGCTGTCAGCGTGGCGCATGCCCCAGGCAGACCGGTGTCGAAGACAAAGACTTCAGCGGCATGGATACAGGCACTGTAACCCCCGGTTTCGGTGCCGTTGCAAGCGGTACCACTGGCGGTATACTTGTCGGCCCCGTCGTTTTTCACGTAGTCGTTCCAGTTACTGCTGGCATAAGGGTGACTATGAATCACAACATCAAAGGTATCCTCAACAAAGGCAGCCGAACCGCCATCACTTAGACGTACGGTTAAGGAAACTCGACTCGAATTCGTGCTGAGTTGCGTGAGGGTCAGAATGGAGCCGTTGATCGCAGTGCCTATTGTGGTTGAATCGGTATTAAGTTCCACGGTGTAGGGAGACGTCTGCGACGTATCAACATCCACCATCCATGTGGCTAGATCAAGATCCCAGGTGCCAAAGCCATCGAAGTCTCCATGATTGGGGATAGTTGCCAATTGCACGGGCAGATCGTTGACTTCCGCCACATTGATATTAAGCGATAATGTACCGGTGCCACCGACACCGTCGTCGGCAATGATGATGAAATTATTCGTGCCCACATCGGAATTCTGCGGTGTACCACTCAAGGCACCGGTGGTGGCATCAATACTCAACCACGCAGGTCCAACCAGCGACCAAGTGACAGTCTCTCCATCGGCATCGGTCGCACTCAATGTGCTATCAGCGTAAGCCAGCTCTTCGCTTGCTGTCGTGGCAGGTGCCCCAGCGATCACCGGCACGGCGTTCGTCGGTCCGTTTGGTTCGACATTATTGTTGCTGTCTCCACCTCCTCCGATACAGGCACTCAAGAGTAGAGAGATCAGGAGAAGGGAATTATTTGGCTTTGAAGACATGGCTGGTCCTACGGTGATAAGGGATCGATAGGCGAAAATGCTGTACCAATTTTAGTGAAAATCCGAATAGATTTAACTCGATTTTTGTCGGTATTTTCCCCAACTCTTTGAATAGTAAGCTGAAGCAAGTTATCAGCGAGGAAAGGACTTGGCTCCAACTTATTTGCCCGCTTCAATGCGGATTTGCTTAGTCCCCTTCCTCCTTTGAATTCGGCCATTATCAGGCAAACAAGATGCTTAAAGTTGGAATAGAATAAATATATATAAATATCATATAGATAGATCATATTTTTAACTCTCGCCCTCAGGTGGTTTGAAGAAAAACACTGGTTCTCAATTTCTATTAGTGGGACAATTATCCCTAAAGTGTTAATGCGGGATTAATGTTCCAAGATGATAATGGCACCATAGATTAAGAAGGTCAGTGTTACATAGGCCTCGCAATGTTTTAGGGAACAAGTTGGAGGTTTGGGGGAGTGGAGAGTAAAATTACATCTTGTAATAGCTATCTATTGCTATATTGGCTAGTGCCCGTGTTAGTGCTACTTTGTTCCTGTACTTACTCAGAGCCAGAAGAGCTCGTACAGTTTTCAGCATTTTTACCAACCAGTAAACAATTGAGCTTGTCAGTTAAAGACCTTCCTGATTCTCTCTCCGTCTATCACGCTTCCCTTGAGCCGCTCGATAAAGAAAAGGCGAGAGAACTTGGCTGGAAAGCCGTAACTGACTTGGCCGGTGACAGCCTCAAATCCAATTTGAACCAGAAACATACAAGCACAGATGTGCTTAATTTGACGAATGACCAATTGCAGGACGTGTTCGACCCCTTTTCTCTAGGCGGCGGTGCCAATACCGACAACAACTATATTGATTCACAATGTCAAAATGGCATTCAAGAAGCTGAACCAATAAAAATCCAGGAGAGGGTATTTCCTAACGTTAACTCTACTTGCACACTGGGTGTTATAAAAATGGCTCTACACAGGGCTGTAACCCATTATGACAATTTTCATCGGGTGTTGGTCTCGATAATAGAAAATATAGCCGATACCAATACCGGCAAAAACAGGGAGTGGATTTATACCAATTCTTCTGTTAACACCGTTAGCTCAAGTGGAGTTCAGATTCATCTATTCTTCGATGATTGTGTCAACCATCAAAGAACTATCATTACGGATACGGGCGCATCAACCATGTGTGAATCCGCTGCAGGGGGCGATACCTATCACAGAGTAAAAATCTATCCCTTAAATCCGATTGCACCGTGGACAAGCTCAGACGTGATTGGAAAAATGGAATGGTTGCAGAAAGGTCAATCCGCATCCGGAAAAATGTTTATCAATAAAGGACTGATGACTATAACAGATAGCAATAACGCTCCCCCTGATCAAATGCAGTTCGAATTTAATAGCGATGTAGCGGGAGATTTCAAGGAATTTAGCATCAAGATAGCGCCGTATATTGTTGGCCAATCAGCAGATAGAAGCCTGAACTGGGAGGCCAATGTTATTAAGGTCGCGAAAATTCCAGGTGCAAGCAGCGCGGGGCCTGGGCTTTGGACTGTTCAAGGCAATATTTTCTACCGTTTACGAGTTGGTGGAAATCCGATTGCCACCGATCAGCTTCTTAACGATATGGGCATAGGCCATAATGGCACGGTGCGCTTCCATTTTGCAGCTGTAGCTGAAGATGTGTTTGCAGATGGCAAGGTCTTGTATAAATCCATTATGTCGGAAGCGAACTGGGAGGCCTCCACCTATGGCCCAGGAATTCCGAGTATTTACACACCCGATCCCCCTGGAAAATATGATGACCCATTTCGATGGGACTATGAATTCCACCCTTATGCCTTTTTGAAAAAGATTTATACTCACAGCTTTTCGATGGAGCATTATCAGAATGTGGCCTAT
>JAOUPJ010000331.1 GCA_029879945.1 Gammaproteobacteria bacterium | reverse complement strand
CATGATTTCAAATGGGTAGACAGGCCATCTACACCTTCGCCTTTTGAGGCATAGGCAATCGCTCCCAGTGCCATCACTTGTTTTTGCAAAGCTGCGTCTTCACTCGAGGTAAAAACAACCACCGGAATAGAGCTAAAATTTTTGTGTGAGTGCAGTCCCTTTAGAAACTTCATGCCTGCAGATGTATCGAACATATCCAGTACAATCGCGCTCACTGAATTGACCTGCAGGGCCCTGATAGTATCCTGGACATTGTCTACCAAGATGGGGCGATAGCCGCAACCACTTAAATATTCGCAGCTTTTTTCTCCCCACCTACTATCCGTGTCCACCACCAATAGGGTGTGCTGCGAATCAACATTTTCTGCCATACTTCCCATTCTGTCATCCATTTCATCTTTCAACCGAGCGCTGGCGATCTCCTCCGCACGAATGGAGGGCTGTCATACTCGTAATTTACTTCGGCTTTCTAGGAATTTTCTTGATGCGTTTGGGGATTAACGGCGGAGAACAGACACCCCATATATCATTGCCCTTTGAATTTTCTATGAATCTAGCGTTGAACAGTCTGAGGCGATGGTGAATCTGTATCCCATTTGGTATGGAGTCCAAGATGCCCGTAGCAAGTGTGCACCTGTAGGTAAAACAACCCCGGTTGGAATAGATTTTAGCGAATAAGGATGAGGCTAAGCCTAGTCTAGCCCCGAAAAAAATCGGTGCTGATCAAAATTGAGATCCCGCCACTCTTTAAGGGCCTGGAATGCTCCACCCGTATGAGTATAGAGACGCCCCTCATAGCTGGCAAGCGCGCGGGCATCCTCTAATAACTGCTTATCTTTCAATGAGGTAGCCAGTTGCTCCAAGTGATTGCGATGTTTGGAAACCTCTGCCATGGCCTGATAGGGCCTACCTGCTTTGATCAACCTTTCCGACTCTACCAATACCTCTACGGTTTGGAGTATGGCCAGACTGCGATCTACCCGAGGATTGTGCTGGGTAAAGATCTTATTTAAATCACCGGAGTAATGGACACTCAGACTAGAGCTGGTTTCAAAATACCGTTGTGAGTTGCCATCAAACACGCTGATACGAACCTTGGCCACGTTCAGCGGCCGGCGGTCATCTCCCTGGGGCACGTTCAGTCGAAACAGGGCCACTCGTTGTTCACCTTCCCTGAAATCATCCAATGAGAAGACAAATTTGCTGTCACGCATGAGCGCCTGTGGACCAGCAATGGAATCGAGTACCTCTACCCCATCTGCCAGATCTACCGAGATTTTCACGTCTGAAATCTCATTGGCACCCACATAGCGACGCTCTTCCTTGATCCACGATGCCAACTCGAAGCTATCCACATAAATGGAAAATAGACCGTTGCCCTTACCGGCCAATTGACGCAAAAAACTGAATTCAGGCTGCTTGCCCAGCGCCAGCACAGACAATGTTGCTCCCTTGGATCGGAGATAGCTGGCCATATCCAGCACATTTTGCTGTTGGCTCTGGGTCAGATTTCCATGGTCCGCCACCAGTACAATAAAGTGTCGGTTCTGATGTCCGCTGATGTCCACCAGATATCGTTTTAACATCTGTTCCAGGTCTGCCGTATTCTCGTGCTTGATTAGAGATTTGGGCATACCCTTTTTCTTGAGCGGAGAACGGGACCAGTCGAAGCTTACACCACCGCGCGTTCCCACGTAGTTAGCGATGTCTTCAGACAGGACCTCCAATAGATCATTGACCTCCTGGTCACTGTTTCTAGGGCGCAAATAAAGGAAATGAAAGGACTTATCGATCTGCTTGGGTTCCTGAGACGCGATACCGATCTGCATCACCAGTTTACCGCCCTCAAGTGGCAGATAGGGCTGATCCACTTCCAACGATAGTGACAAAGGCGCGTTGATTGGCCTTTCCAATAGATGATCATAGGACTTCAATAACTGAGTTTTAGTCAGGGCGTTGCCCGGAACCAGTCGTCCGTCTTCAATCTGCTTTTCAACGACACCCAGGCGATTAACCGGAACGCTGCAAGCGGTAACGATAAGTGATAGAGATAAAACGAAAAAAAGTTGTTTTGTTATATTCATAGCGTTCCATGCCACGTCGTTTCTTGCCGCCCAGTATACGCCCGCTCCCCACCACTCTCAAGCAGCATGCTAGCGTTTGGCGCGAAAAAAGCCTTGTAGCAGCATAGCGCACGCCTCCTCCATCACCCCTGAAATCACCTCGGCTTTGTGGTTAAGAGACTCATTTTGCAATAGATTAAAAACTGTTCCACCACTCCCGGTGCGCAGGTCGAAGGCGCCAAAGACGACACGGTTGATACGGGCGTGCACAATGGCTCCCGCGCACATGGGACAAGGTTCCAGCGTAACATAGAGTGTGGTATCGCCTGCCAGTCTGTAATTTTGCAGGACGCGCCCCGCGTTGCGGATCGCCATGATCTCCGCATGGGCACTGGCATCGTGTGAGGAAATGGGTTGGTTCCAGCCTTCGGCGACCAGCTCATCGTTGCGAACCAGTACTGCGCCGACGGGCACTTCGCCTTGCTCCTGTGCTTTTTGCGCCAGACCCAGGGCATGGCGCATCCAGTATTCGTGGTCGCGGATTGCGGGTTCCGACATTACTCCCACTCAATCGTCGCCGGAGGCTTTCCTGAAATATCGTAAGTAACGCGCGAGATGCCATTCACTTCGTTAATGATTCGACGTGAGACGTGATCCAGAAATTCATACGGCAGATGGGCCCAACGGGCGGTCATGAAATCAATAGTCTCTACCGCTCGTAGTGCGACGACATAATCATATTTGCGACCATCCCCCATCACTCCCACCGATTTCACCGGTAGAAAAACAGCAAACGCTTGAGATGTTTTGTCGTAGAGATCATGGGCGCGTAACTCGTCAATAAAAATCGCATCGGCCAAACGCAGCAGGTCAGCAAATTCTTTTTTTACTTCGCCCAGTATACGCACTCCCAGGCCTGGACCCGGAAAGGGATGACGATAGACCATATCGTAGGGCAGCCCCAGTTCCACACCCAGTTTGCGAACCTCGTCTTTAAACAATTCGCGTAACGGTTCTACCAGTTTCAGTTTCATGTGTTCGGGCAGACCACCCACATTGTGGTGTGATTTAATGACATGGGCCTTGCCTGTCTTGGCACCGGCAGACTCGATCACGTCCGGATAGATCGTTCCTTGCGCCAGCCAATTCACTTCTTTGAGTTTGGCCGCTTCTTCTTCAAATATCTCGATAAACAGATTACCAATGGCCTTACGCTTTTTCTCCGGATCGTTTTCGCCTTTGAGTTTATCCAGGAACCTGTCTTCCGCATTCACACGAATTACGTTCACACCCATGTGCTGGGCGAAGGTGGCCATGACCTGATCCCCTTCGTTCAAACGCAACAAACCGTTATCCACGAACACGCAAGTCAATTGCTCACCGATGGCGCGATGCAACAAGGCGGCAACCACGGAAGAATCCACACCACCCGAAAGCCCTAGCAGGACTTTGTCATTGCCCACTTGTTTCTTGATGCCTGCAATCAACTCTTCGGCAATATTATCGGTGGTCCAATTGGTTTCACATTCACAAATTTCAGTTACAAAGCGAGACAGGATACGCGTACCTTGTCTTGTATGGGTCACTTCCGGATGGAACTGCACGCCGTAAAAATTCTTTTCTTCGTTTGCCATGCCCGCAATAGGTGCCGAGTCAGTACTGG
>JAOUPJ010000074.1 GCA_029879945.1 Gammaproteobacteria bacterium | reverse complement strand
TCCAGCTGATTCTTATCCAGTAGGTTTGGATATTTCCCCGGATGGCAAACAGCTCTGGGTCACTGCCCAAGGCAGGCGAGGCCGAGGGGGGAATTCGGTGATGGCCTATTCGTTGGAGGAACAACAAATGACGCCGGGTCCAGTAATGAAAGACTTTGGATCGGTTGCCCCAAATCAACGCGTGGCACAAATTGATTCCAAGATCTAATTTTGAACGACTGAAAAGCAGATCCAGTTTTATTGTTCCTGCACGCAGAAAGCAGTACAAAATCGCGTCGTAAAACCGAACCCCATCCCATTTCACTCTAATCCATCCATAAATTAGACTTGTTCTAAATATGGTATTTCCCGTTTGACGTCCATTCTCTTATTCGAGATACTTATGCTCGGGAGATAGATGGGTCTTTAGAACAATTATAAAATTTCAAAGGCCGGTTTTTCGAAGCAAAAAAGAGGCAGGCTACCTGAGTCTGTCATTAAACTGAAAACGGGACATCATGCGTGCTTTAAGAATTCTAGGCTTGGGTCTGCTTGTCGCACCATTCTGCGTACAAGCCGTTGAGCCGATCCAACTTAATATATCTTTCAAGAGTACCACTTCCACCCCCGAAGAGGCGGTTGGGGAAAAGATCAATACGATACGGGATCAACTCATTGCTGCTCCGGCATTGAGCACCGAGGCACAACAGTTACGGGACGTCCTTATCGATATTTCCGGTGAAGGCGATATTGGACGCTACTCTGACGCGCTACGCGCCATTTCTCCCCGCGCAAACACAGCGCAAACGACTCAAGTAACACGTGGACCAACTAGTTTTGCCATCGCCTCAATTGGGCGTCGTCTGGCTGCCTTGCGAAGAAGTGCCAGTAAGTCTGGCGGTAGTTCCTTCGCACAACAAATTCAGGATACTAAACTCCCGATCCTGTCGTTCGACGGTGACAGCTCTTCCGGCTTTGGCGGTCGTTTGAGTTCCTTTGTTACCAGTGATTTGTCTTATTCCGCCCAGGAGGATACCCCTACGGAAGTGGGTTTTGATGGTGATTCCAAGCGCCTCAATCTGGGTGCGGACTATCGATTTACCAATCAGCTGTTTGGCGGGATGGCGGCCAGCCTCATGAGTAGCCAGGTCTCATTGACTGACCAAGGCGGTTCACTGCGGGCGCAAGAACAAGTCCTAACGGCCTATGGCACACATTATGGCACCAATCCCTGGTATGTGGAGACGGTCGTCAGTTTTGGTCGCAGGGCCTTTGAACTGGAACGACAGGTTTCATTTATTGCCAGTGGTAACCCGGTGAATGCGACCGCCTCCAGCGATCCACAAGGGAGCTATGTAAATGCCGTTCTCGGTTCCGGTTATGACTATGCATTCAGAAACGGTTTTAGTGTGGGGTTAAATGCCACATTGGCTTATTCCTCATCTACCATAGAAGCCTTTGAAGAGACCAGTGCCGGCGGGTTAAACTTGGCCTTGGAAGAACAAAAAATCGAATCGATGGTGTTTAGCCTGGGCACGCAAATGCAAAAGCCGGTGGGGACACGTTACGGCGTGTTCTTGCCTCAGTTTTCCGTGCACTGGAACCACGAATTCCAGCAGGAAGGTACACCCATACGTGCCCGCTTCGTTAACGATCCCTTTGGCACCCAGTTCTCTTTTACTACTGAAGAAAGGGATCAAGATTATCTCTTGATTGCAGCGGGTGCCTCCTTGGTCGTGCCCGGTGGTTTAACTGCATTTTTTAATTTGGACACACAACTGCTTATTGATAACTTTGAGCAATCCAGTGTGGCCCTGGGCGTAAGAAAGGAATACTGAGTATAGCGTATGGACAGGTCTAATCGTATTCAAAAAATAGTCGTCACAGCTCTGGCTGTGTTTTTATTGCAGGCCTGTGATAAGGTGCCAAAAGGCGGCGATGCCCAGTTATCGGTGTCGTTAACATCCCCTAGTCAAAAGGCAGTGACTCAGTCTTCTTTCGCTAAGCCCCAATCACATACCGCAGGAGAAGTCACCCTATTTAATCGCGTAGAACTGACTGTAAAAAATCGTAATGGCGAAATCCTTACCGGTGGCAATCTGGGCGATGGACACAGTTCTGTCTCTCTCACTGTCCCTTCGCAAATTCCGTTATTGCTTGAGGGCAGTGCATTCCTGAACGGGACTCTACTCTATCGTGGCAGTGCGCCGGTGTTACCGATACGACCGGGTGGTAGCAGCCGTGCACGATTGGTCTTATTCGCCGTTGATGCCAGTGGTGAACAGATTCCGATTGATATTGGTTTGAATGAAAAGCCCAGCCCGGCAGTGAGTGAAGCCAGTGTCATTACCAACAACAATAGACTTGTTTTGTTCTCATCAACCGCCAGCGATCTGGTAGAGGGTGATACCAATAATTCAAGAGATCTGTTTCTGAAAGACTTGATTAGCAATGAAACCATAAACGTACACACAGATAAAGACGGCAACAGTGCCAATGCCGACGTGGGTTCCGCCGCTGAACATGCCGATATGAGCGCGGATGGACGTTATGTGGTGTTTTCGAGTCTGGCCAGTAATCTGGTGGAAGGGGATGACAATCAGTTATACGATGTCTATTTAAAAGACTTGTCTGACGGGAGTATTCAGCGGATTCCAAGGCCTGTGGACATAACAGGGTCTTATAACGCGCTATATCCGCAGATTTCTGACGATGGAAGTCGTATTGCTTTTGTACTGAAATCGATTGATGGCTCGCAAATGCTTTATATTCTTTACGATAGTCGGAGAGAAGAACCAACAGTCGGTATAGTAAATAGTATTGTTGGGTTGCCCCAGATGTCTGGTGATGGAAATCGCTTTGTCTATACGACAGCTGCAGAAAACAGACTTTATGTTGAGACTCGTTTCTCTGGGACGCCACAAGCAGAGACTGTTTTTAATCCAGATGATGATGTAACGCGGTTTCAGGTCGCGATTAGCTACGATGGGGATACTCTTATTGTTGTCCCCTCTCATAATTATGGTGATATGTTCGCCAATCATGTCTATCGAGTTTACTGGGGTGAAGGCGTTGCTACCGAGTTGTTGAGTACCGACTTAGACGGAGAGCTCCTGGGCAGCGAACCCAAAACCGATATCAATGTTTCTGACGATGGTCGTTTTGTTGTCTTTGTTTATAACGGTGTGGTCTATGTCAAAGAACTCGCCTCAGGTTTACTACAGGCCTTACGTCCCGGAACCCGTCCTTTTGTCAGCGCGGACGGTAGTTATATAGGCTATACCTCTTCGGCAGATCAAAGACTTTTCTATGAAGTGAATCCCTTCGTCGATCCACCTGCTACACCACAAAACATAGTGGCCATACCGGGAGACAAGACCATTTCACTGAGCTGGGACGCCGATGAAAATGCCAGCGGATTTCGCCTCTACGTTTCTCCTGCTTCAGGAATTACTCAAACAAACTATACACAGATCGATGGTGCTGAAGTCTTTTCCGTTGAGGGAAATAGTTTCACCTATCCTGGCGAGTTGGTAAACGGACAAGTCTACTACTTTATCGTCAGTGCGGTAGAAGGCACGCTGGAAAGCGCAGCGAGTTCGGAATTGAGTGCAGTGCCGAGCCTGCTACTGGGGCAGTCCGACCTGCCTTTCACCGGCGAATTGGGTGCTGGTGTGCTTTCTGAATTTCTGACAATATCAGGATTGCAATCGGGTAAAACGTATCAATTCTTTTTTAATCCTATTGGATCGAGTATTGGAGCACGTATATTTAGTGATGCAAATAAGAATAATCTGTTATGCGAAATTCAGTTCACCACTTTTTTAAATGACTGTAGTTTTTCACTGGTTGAGAGTAACGAAGCCTACGTGGAAATTGCACTTAACCAAGATGTGGGACTCGCCAGCTACGAATTTTCCTTGTTTGATACAACACCGAGAGTGATCGTAGATCCCTTCCTGGCGGAGACCATAGGAACTGATCCGGAATATGTTTCTATTACAGGACTGGTACCAAATAGCTATTATAGATTTGAGTTTGTACAACCAGACTCGGTGGAAATAATCAATTATTCCGCAGACTTTAGTAATATAGAGTGTGTGCTTGATACCTCGCAAGACGAAATCATCTTTTGCTTGCTAAAGAGTGATGAATCAGGCGCTTTGGATTTTCGCATCCGTAACAATTCGGAAAGTCCTGAGGCGTGGGCATCTGCTCGTGTTACTCCGGTTGTCGAGTTTGATTTCAATGGCATTTGGTCCGGCACGCAAGCGGATTATGATACGCACTACCTGGTCAAGGGCCTGGAGCCTAACAAGACATACACTATAGATGTGAGAACGGGTAGTATTACACACCAATTTCACGCCTACTATCCCAGTGATGACTTGGTGTTTAACGATATATTTAGTTGTGAACTGCTTGGCACCAATGGCTCCCAACACTGTACCTTTACCGCCAACTCGGAAGGGATAGCCTTTTTCTCATTGGCCACCGAAGCGACGAATGTCAGATTTACTATAGAGCTACTTTCTGTCCTCGCTTCTGAGCTGCCGATTGAGAATCTTGTCTTGTTCAGTGATGTTTTTTATATTCAAAAGAAAATAGAAGGACTGCTTCCCAATCAGCCCTACGTGCTGGAGGCGACAAGCACAGATAACTCACCCATGTGGATGGCGATCTGTGCCAGTCCTACATTTCTGGACCGGGCAAGTGGTTGTACCTGGGATGACTACCGTACCATTCAAAGAATGCCTATCTCCACCAATAATAGAGGTGAGATCTATGTCTATTTCGATTTTCGGAATGAAGGTGGCTTCGCCGAATTTAATTTTGACGTGATTCCCTTAACGATAGAAAATGTCACCGACTCATTACCGGTCTCCGCGGTGCACAGTCCCTATATCGCGTACCAGATCGATGGCATCACCCCTGAGAGTACCTATCGAATTCAGTCTTCAACTTACCAGGAAGGGTTTGAACTGATAGGAACGAACAATATTACACATCTCTTTCGAGGGGACAGCTTCTGCTCTACGACAAATGTGAATGGGGAGTGCTGGTTTATTCCAGTGATCGGACAGTCTCTGTTCCTTTGGGCTAACCCCTATACACCGGGGATAGACAGTAGCGCGACCATTAATGCTAAGGAGCTAGTGCCTACGCCCATCAGTGGCAATTTTTCCGAAGAATTGCCGGAGCCTGTGAGTGTATATCAAATTGAAGGCCTGGATGCCTTACAATCTTACCTAGTCAGTATCGGGGGAACGGGTGGAAACATTTCCTTTAGGCTCTATAATTCCGTTACCTTCTCGGGCATGATTTGTAATGCCAATACTATTGCTACATACCAGTGCTCATCACTGCTGAGTCCTGATTCAAGTGGAAAATTCTATCTGGTGGTCACCAAAAGTGATCCCAGCTTGCCCATCACGTTTAGTATAGAAGTGATTTCGAGTCAGGACTTGGGGATGAACCTAGATCCCTTTTTGGAAGCCCTGCAGTCTTTTGCCTAGTCGGTATAGCTATTGCTTCGAACGAAAACAGACCAGGGTGGGCCTGTAAGCCCTCCCGTCTGATTTTTTCATGCCCGACGACACACAGGAGGCGCGAACTGAAAGCCATTGCCTACGCACTTATGTGTGCCTTCCTGATCGTTTTTTCGCAAGTCTTGTGGAAACTGGCCATCGATAAAAATGGTGGCCTGTTCAATTCAGAACAGTCATTGCTTGCAAATATTTCGAATGTATTGTTTGCCCCTGCTATGTTGCTAGGGATTTGTCTCTACATTGTCGCTTCGGTTTTTTGGATGTACCTTTTGGGTAAATATGATTACAGCTACATCTACCCGATGATGTCAATTTCCTATGTGTTGAGCTTCTTTTTTGCCGTCTACTTCTTTAACGAAACACTCAATCTATATAAGATACTGGGCGTCATCTTGATCATTAGTGGCGTTTTCGTTATTGCAAAAGGGGCTAATGCTTAACCCGTTTTCCCCAGATTTCTTCTAGCCTTTGATCGCGTCCGCAATTCCATCGATAGAAGTTGTATCGTACCGAATTATTTTTGTAGAAATCCTGATGGTAACTCTCGTCCCCAGCGATGGGGTAGAAGGTGGATGTTTCCAGTATGGGTGTGACCACCTTTTTGCCGGGAAACTGCTGTATCACCTTTTCACGTGACGATTCGGCCAGCTTCCGCTCTTCTATGTTGGAAACAAAAATAGCGCTGAGATAGCTGTGTCCTTTATCGCAGAACTGCCCACGGTCATCGAAAGGATCAATATTTTTCCAGTAATGATCGAGTAGACCCTGATAGCTCACCATTTTTGGGTCATAGATTACTTCCACGGCCTCGTAGTGACCCTGGTGATTTCCATTATAAGTGGGGTTTTTAAGTGTTCCTCCGGTAAAACCGGAAATCACTTGTGAAACACCTTTTACCTTTTCAAAATCTGATTCCATGCACCAGAAACAACCCCCCGCAAAATAGGCCTTGGCTGCATGGGCGTTAGGGGTAATCAGGACAAAAAGGAGAAATGTCAAATAAAAATAACGGGTTATCATGATGGTCTTGCTCCACATAAGCTCTAGGATAGTATCCTAGTCGCGATTGTTCACGTGAATATCACGTGCCACAAATTGTAACGACTTATTAGAATCGGAAACATCCCAATAGTTACAGTAGCATTGTATATTGATGGGGTAGGATGAGTGCGATAAGAAAGATTCTAGTGTTTGAATCTGGGTAGAGTGGTGATTTCGGCATTTCCTGAAGCTGGCTGTGGCAGTCCCAGGTCGTTACTTATGGTGTAGCCTTTGCGTTTTCGTTTGGCGTCGTACATGGCCGCATCTGCATTGCGTAGAAGCTCTCTTTCATTGTCGCCATTTTCGGGATAGAAGGCGATGCCGATACTAGCACCCACATTTATCTTGTGACCATTAATTTCCAAAGGCTGGGAAACCGAATTGACAATATTGTTTGCGATGATCACCGCTTGTTCCCGCGTAGTGACTAGAGGAAACAGTGCTGCAAACTCGTCTCCTCCCAATCTGGCGATTAGATCGGTGGCATCGGATGGAGTGCTGGGAGACCGGATTTGCAACAACACGTCCGTTTCACGTATAGAACGGGATAGACGTTTTGCCACCTCTTGTAACAGCAAGTCTCCTACCTCGTGGCCCAAGGTATCGTTTACATTTTTAAAGCGATCCAAGTCGATAAGAAACAGGGCGAAGGGTGCGTCACGATTGACTGATTGGCGTATCATCAGGCGTAGTCGCTCCTGCAGTTCCAATCGATTGGGGAGCTTGGTAAGGGTGTCCGTATGGGCGAGTTGATCCATCGCTTGATACATCACGTTTAGCTGTGTCGTCATAGTGTTGAAATCTTTAGTCAGTTCTCGGATTTCAAGACTACCTGCCAACTTCACTTCTTCTCCCAGAAAATTTCTGTCTCTACGTACACGACGTAGGGTGTCCGCCAAATCCCGAATAGGCTTTATCGTGCTTTTCTGCAACCAGTAGAGAGCAAAAATTACGGCAAATACTGTTACAATCGCTGACGCGACCAGGAGCTGATTTCGGGTGTCGCTGAGCGAGTCGACTAAGGGGGTGATATCTTGTGCCACTTCAAGCTCCAATACTTCTTTATCGCTTATACTTGCTAATTTGGTATGCGAGGTGAGAATCTTCTGCTGAAGTGTATCGCGTGATGCGAAAAAACGATTGGTATCGAGTATAGGCGTTATCTTTATCGGTACATTGAGTATTTCAGATATGCGTTCCAGGGCGATAGCAGGATCGCTGCTTAGCTGAAAGTATCCGACGGGTTTTAGGCCACCCACCGGGATGAGAATCGAATAGTAGACACTGGAGGGCCCTTTACATAGACCACCTATGGTGCGTATGGTGTTGAGTTGAGCGCGTTCTCTGGCCAAGTTCGGAATCACGTTACAGATCCGGTCTGCCGCATCATTACTATTACTTACTGCCGCCAAGGTGTTTAGCTCTTTATCAAACAGAGCTAGATGTTGTAAACGTACCAGGTTTTCTTCAGATAAACTGCGTTCAAATTGTTTTTCCAATAGCCCCCGCATTGAGATCTTGTCTATTTTGTTGATCAAGGTGGGGTAATCGGTTTCGCTCTGCAATCCGAATCCGAGATCCACCAGCTCGGAATGCAGTTTTTTCAGATTGTAGTCGGATTGTTTTTTAGTGATCGATTCGATCGTGGCGCGTTCATGTTTGAGGCTGGTATCAATATAGATTTCACCCACAAAATAAGACAAGCTAATGGCGAGCGAGCCCATCAGAATAACCACGATGGATAAAGTCCATCTCATGGAGGGGCGGTGAATCATTTTTTGGCGATCCACGCCTTATATGGGTAGCCCTTAGCTTTCCACTCTTTAAACCCACCCCGGAACCAATAGACTTGTTTGTAGCCACAAGAGATTGCCTTTTTAACGGCATTCAGGCTGCGCCCACAGGTATTGGAAGAACAATAAAAGACCATGGGTTTATCCACATTCGTCTCGATCTTGGCAAGACTGTCGCAATTGGTCTCAATGTCTGGAAGGTGTATCGAGTTTTCGATGTAGCCTTTTTTTCGTCCTTTCAAAACGCGGGCATCGACAACAACTAGAGACTGGTCTTTTTCCATCATGCCTAACATCTGCTCTGCCAAAATGGTTACTGCACCGGGTGTGGATTCGGGTTGTAACTCCTTTTTGGAACTGGCAGAGGCTGGATGGATCAAGACGGTGCCCATCAGCACTATCAGTAGTGTGTTTATTACTTTTTGATGCAT
Organism: Gammaproteobacteria bacterium; assembly: GCA_029879945.1. Taxonomy (GTDB): domain Bacteria; phylum Pseudomonadota; class Gammaproteobacteria; order S012-40; family S012-40; genus JAOUPJ01. The sequence continues at coordinate 4,073 of JAOUPJ010000074.1, read as the reverse complement.
ATTGTTATAACCCAAATTTTTTAATTCCCTATTTTTATCGGATCAAAACACAAGGTATTAATCCCTTTGTTTACAGAAGTGTGCGCTGGGTCAGTTAACCCCGTCACATTCTTGAGACTCGCCCTGGGGAGTTTGGGAGTATATTGTAACTATATGATATATAAGATAAATAAAATCGATTTTTTGGAGGGTTTTCCATTTCGGTTTCTACGCCGGGAGTTTCAGTAAAAATCCCAAGGAAAAGTGTAAACCAGGACTGGCTTAGTACTATTGGACTAGTGGCCAAAGTTTGAACTGTTACTCACTAGTAATACCTCTTAGACCCGGATAAAAATAATTAAATTATAAACTACTAAATTACTCCGGTAATTGTACGATTAATAAGTGATGTGTAGGTTTGTCCCCCCGGTTATCTTGGTAGCAATATGAATCCATTCAATTATTTTCGCACCCGAATTCAATTCCGTCTAATCGCGATGGTTGGCGTTGCCATGTTGGTGATCACTGTGGGTGTCGCTTCACTCAGTGTGAAAAATATGATGGAGCTAGTGAGTAAGGCGGAAGCCGATGACTTACACACCAAGTTCGTTAGTTTTACAAACTCAATCGAGAATGAAGCGCGTATGGCCCACGCGCTTTCTGTAATGGTTTCGAGTCTCCCCCAGTTCCAGTCTGCCTTTTCCCGAGGCGACCGGAATGCGATGTTAAGCATGTTACAGGTGGGATTTGAAAATCTGAAAGAACAGTTTGGTGTCAAACAATTTCAGATTCATACGCCTCCCGCAGTCTCCTTTTTGCGTGTACACAAACCTGAAAAATATGGGGATGACTTGTCGGGTTTTAGAAGTACCGTAGTACAAACAAATCTTTCCGGTGAGGGGGTGCAAGGATTGGAATTGGGACTTGCTGGACTGGGGATACGAGCGGTTGTGCCTGTGTATCACGGGGAGACGCACCTTGGTTCAGTAGAGTTTGGCATGTCTCTCGGGAAAGAGTTCTTCGAAAAATTTAAAGATGCGCATGGAACAGAAGTTTCCATGCATTTGGTGAAGGAAGATGGCTTTAAGCCCTTTGCATCCACGCTGGATGATGTGTTTTTAGTCTCGGAGTCGGAACTGGAACAGGTATTGGCAGAAGAGTTCAAACCAAGACCTACAAAATTGGGCTCCACGCCTTATATGATCTACGCTGAGACGATTTATGACTATTCGGGAAACGCGATCGGTGTGGTGGGAATGGCCTCTGATCGTAGTCACTATATTAACTGGATCAATGAAAGTGTGATGATGATATTGGGTGCGGCAGCCGTGCTCATCGTGGTTGGGATCGCCTTAACGTATTTCATCTCCCGTTCGATTACAAACCCGATTGTTAAATCAGTAAAAGTCGTGGAGCGAATCGCTGAAGGAGATTTAAGCTGTTCGGTAGAAGCCAACTCCAAAGACGAGGTGGGCAAGTTGTTGTCTGCAGTTGATGCCATGGTGAAAAAATTTCGCGAAAGACTGATCAGTATAACTGAGACTGCCACGATTTTGGATGAAAATGCAAACCAGCTTTCACGCATATCCAATGATTCCTTAAAAGGGATGCGCTATCAGCAAGAGCAAATTGATTGTCTATCCAGCGCGATCACTCAGATGTCGGCCTCGGTGGACGAGGTTTCTCGCAATACATCAAAAGCTGCGCAAACTTCGGAACAAACACTGTCGCAATCTTCCGAGGGACAAGAAAGCATGGGGATGACACTAAGCTCCATTACTGATGTGGAGTCGGAGATTGGCTCCATATCGCGCATCGTGGATGACGTGGCGACTAGTAGTACCGAGATTGGTGCCGTGATTAAAGTGATAGACGACATCGCCGAACAAACCAATTTGCTGGCGCTGAACGCCGCGATTGAAGCGGCACGTGCGGGTGAGCAGGGTAGGGGCTTTGCGGTGGTGGCTGATGAGGTACGAATTTTAGCACAACGTACCCAGTCTTCCACAAAAGAGATTCGAAATACGATTGAGGGCTTGCAGCTCCATGCAAACAATGCCGTGAAGGCATTTAGTAAGAGCAAGGAGGACGTGGCCAAGACGGTTGAAGAGGCGCGAATGGCCATAGAGCGTTTTCAGACTATCAGTGGTTCCATAGGCTTCATTACCGATATGAGTGCCCAGATTGCCGCCTCAACTGAGGAGCAAAGCTCAGTGGCGACTCAGATCAACGGACACGTTATTAGTATTGCCGAGACGTCCAGAAAGACCACAGAGTCTTCGACGATAGTCAACCACACCGCTGAGGAATTGGCCGAAATGTCCAAGGCCTTGAAAAGCGGCGTGGCTGAATTTAATTTCTAGCGCTCTACTTCTTTACTATGTCGTCCAGTTTCTTGGTGTAGGCATTGAACTTGAAGTTGTCTACACGATAGACCCAGTCTTTCCATTTACTATTGAGCGAGTCAATCTTTTGCTGGACGACAGTGTCCACGTTCTTCTCATCCGTTTTACTGGCTGAAAAAATAGACCAATATTGATCTTTCTCTGCGTAGGACTTGATTTGAACACGCAAACCATCGAAGGTATCGAATAGGCTGACGATGGCATTTTTCTCGTTCAATTCTTTGCTTTTTGCTGGGACCACGTCTGCGAAGTTCAAAGATGCCAAAGAACGGGCAATGCCCAATGCCTCATTTTGCGACTTAAATTCCTTGGACTTTCCTTTGTTCTTGAGTAGATATTCCTTATCCTCTTTCTTTTCCTTGGCAATAGAATAAGTCGCTGAATTCGGATGCCTGACTTCTACACGCTTAATTTCGGCTTGGCTGACATTGGCTAACTCCTTGTTCAACCAGTGAGAGGAGTCCACGTTCAGGGATACCCGACCGCTCACCAGCCAGGATTGAGGGTCGTCTTTGAGACGAGCATAAAGCATGGGTGGCATACCCGGTTTGTCGTTCCCCAGAATAACAGAGGTCACCCTAGTACCCGTGTTGTCCTCGATTGTTATCTGCTTACCAGGGGAGTCTTTTGTGATGTCTTGTACACCGAGTTTGGCATAGCTTTCTGCCTTTTTCGTTTTGGCTTCAAGCTTTTTCAGTTCAAATAATTCCAGTAGCAGGGCACGAATCTTGTTGAAGTCGGCCGGATACTGTTTCTCTGCTACTATCCAGGCTTCGCCGTTTTTCTTTAAACGCAGAGTTTTTTCACCTTGCTGAATATCGATAGCGGCGACTTCATTGATGTGGGATTTGAGCGCCGGCAGTAGTGCCTGTGCCTCGTTGTGGCCCTCACCCTCATTCGAGTTGCTCAGTACCAGAGCCAGGATGAACAAGACGGCAATGGACGAGATCAGCGCAATAAAACCTTTGTTCATGCTTCAGCCTCCCGTAATCGTTTATTTCGATAGTAGAGGAAGGACAAGGCCACGATCACAATCAAAATAGGCATCAAGGCAATATTGATGAATTTCAGCCAGCTGCCCAAGTCTTCAATATTCTTTCCTAGGGCATGCTGGACTTGTCTCAACTCGCGACGTGTTTTGACTTGCTCCTCGCGAAAGCGTTCTAATTCGGCCTGTTGTTCTGAGCTGAGTATCAGGCTATTACCGCCGTCCTTCTTTTGTTGCAGCTCATTGAGCTTACGTTCGGCAGTACGCAATTTTTCCTGCAGCTTTGCCTCGGTATCACGAAACTGCGTTTCGGCCTCCTGTTTCAATTCCAGTACCTTGGTAAAGGGCCTGATAGAGCGATCCCGGCTACGTAGGCTGATCAAGTCATTGCTACCGGCCAGGTTCTCAACGGCATTGAGAAGAAAGGCATCGTTATTGGCAGAAGGGATAATCAGTTTTTGTCCAAAGAAATTCTGCACATTGACCCACATACGATCGGTTAGCATATCCGTATCGGCCACCACGATCACATTGACTTTTTCCTTCGATTGACCGAGATGCGTTTGGGTTGCCACACCCTCTGGTGCCTTTTCAAAAGCACTCTTGATATCGCCACTCACCCGCACAGCGATGGGTAGTTTCTTGTTGCCGGGTACATAGTTGCGCAACAGGCCCATGGGATCGGGTCCAAATTGGACTTG
>JAOUPJ010000330.1 GCA_029879945.1 Gammaproteobacteria bacterium | reverse complement strand
GCATGAAACTTGGTTCCGCGCTGCCTAACCAGGATGTTACCTGCCAATACCTCTTGTCCACCAAAACGCTTCACGCCCAGTCGCTTACTGGCTGAGTCGCGTCCGTTTCTGGTACTACCACCTGCTTTTTTATGTGCCATGGCTAAATCCTTCGCTTTCTGAAATACGTCTTAACTAGCTGAAATACCTGTAATTTTAATAGCAGTATAGTTTTGTCTATGACCTTGCTGCTTACGGTAATGCTTTCTACGACGCATTTTGATAATCATTACTTTTTTACCGCGACCGTGGTGATCTACGGTTGCAGAGACCTTACCACCTTCTAGATAAGGTGAGCCGACTTTAACTGAACTACCGTCAGAAACCATCAACACCTGATCCAGCTCTACAGTAGCGCCTTCTTCGGCTTGGAGGCTCTCAACCTTGATTGTTTGGCCTTCACTAACTCGGTATTGTTTCCCGCCGGTTTGCACAACCGCATACATAGGATTATTCTCCACAATCTTGCTTGTTTGAAAAGGCCGCGAGTCTACTATTTATCCGCATGGCTGTCAATCTGCACCGATTATAACAAATAAAAGCTTTGTGCCGGCTGGCGAGTTTTATATAATCGTTCTCAACTGAACAAAAAAACTTGTTGATTTGTAAGGTTATGAACCTAGATCCGATAAATATAAGTAAACAGGGGGGGTTTGAAGCTTCATTCAAACCTACGCTCGAATTAATGTCGGTAGAGCAGATCAACCAGCTCATTGCCGCCGAGAAGCGTTCTGTTGATTCTTTGATCACTCAGCGGCTGCATTCTGAAGTCGTGCTGATTAATCAGCTGGGCCACTACATTATAAATAGTGGAGGCAAACGCCTCAGACCCATCCTTTTGCTGCTGAGTGCCAAGGCCTTCGGCTACAAGGGCTTCAACCACATCCAGCTGGCCGCTGTAGTCGAATTCATCCATACCGCCACACTCCTACATGATGACGTGGTAGACGCCTCCCACTTGCGCAGAGGTAAGGACACCGCCAACGCCATCTGGGGCAACGAGGCCTCTGTTCTGGTGGGGGATTTCCTCTACTCACGCGCTTTCCAGATGATGGTGGAGTGCGGGAACATGCGGGTGATGGAAATACTCTCTGAGGCAACCAATGTGATAGCTGAGGGCGAGGTCATGCAGTTGCTCAATTGCCACGAGCCAGACACCCCTGAAGAGAGCTATCTGGAAGTGATTCGCTACAAAACAGCCAAGCTGTTTGAAGCGGCCACCAAACTTGGCCCACTACTGGCCAACGCCTCCGAATTCGATATCGAGTCCCTGGGGCGCTATGGCATGCACCTGGGCACCGCCTTTCAGCTCATCGACGATGTGCTGGACTACAATGGCAATGCCGAGCAAATAGGCAAGAATGTGGGAGATGATCTGGCAGAAGGGAAACCGACCCTACCTTTGATCTACACCATGCGTCATGGCAATCCGGAACAAGTCGCCCTGGTGAGAAACGCCATTGAACAGGGCGGTAAAGACAATATCGACGAGATCATTACCGCCATCAAATCCACTGGCGCACTGGAATACACGGAAAAAGCGGCGCGCAAAGAAGCCGAAGAGGCTATCAATTGTATCGCCCATATTTCCGAATCACGCTATAAACGCGCACTGATCAGCCTGGCAGAGTTTTCCGTCAATCGAGACCACTAGCTGTTGCGCCTTCACCACCACTGAGCCAGCCTCAATATGCCTATAGTTCGGATTCTTATAATTGGATTTCTTGTATGGCTGGCGCTAGTGCTGGCAACCCGGGTGCTAAATCGCGCCAAACTCAAGCAACAAACTAAAAAAGACCAAACCGAATCCCCCGCCCCCCGAATCGTACGCTGCGCTGAGTGCGGGACCTATATCCCCGAAAAATCAGCCATTTCAAGGAACGGCAAGCATTTTTGCAGCGACCACGCCTGACACGAAAACGGCCTCGAATCACGCCTTCGCTTCTGCTAGCATTAGCCTATGGCTGCCCCGTATCTCGCATTAATTGTCGATAACGAACCCGATATCTGCGAACTGCTTGAAATCACCTTGAAGCGCATGGATATCGATACCCATATCGCAGCCACCATCTCTGAAGCCACACTCCTCTTAAATCGAAACCACTATGACCTGTGCCTGACAGAAATGCGCCTCCCCGACGGGGATGGAATCGATCTGGTGAAACTGATACACACCCAGTTCACTGAAATACCCACGGCGGTGATCACCGCCCATGGGAACGTCGCCTCCGCCGTGCAGGCACTCAAGGCTGGCGCTACGGATTTCGTGTCAAAACCCATCGATATGCAACAACTGGCCAAATTGGTGAAGTCCTCCATCAAAGTGAAGCCGGCCACCCATTCGGGCAAGCGCTCGAATCAGGCTCAACTTACCCTGCTGGGCAGCTCGCCACTCATGGTTGAAACACGCAAAACCATCTTGAAACTCTCTCGCAGCACCGCCCCGGTCCATATTTGCGGCGAGTCAGGGAGCGGCAAAGAACTGGTGGCCAGGATGATACATGAGCAGGGGCCACGGGCCTCCGGACCGTTTGTGCCGGTGAATTGCGGCGCAATCCCAGAGCATTTAATGGAGAGTGAGTTCTTCGGTTATAAGAAAGGGAGCTTCACGGGTGCCGTCTCCGATAAGGAAGGGCTTTTCCAGGTGGCGCAAAATGGAACGCTTTTTTTAGACGAGGTCGCGGATCTACCCATGCATATGCAGGTAAAGCTTTTACGCGCCATTCAAGAAAAGGCCGTTCGCCCAGTGGGAGGCGTGAAGGAAATCCCTATCAATGTACGAATCCTGAGCGCCACCCACAAAGACTTGGCCACACAAGTTAAAGAAGGCCGCTTTAGGCAAGACCTTTTTTACCGCATCAATGTCATTGAGCTACGCGTACCCAGTCTTAGAGAACATCCCAGCGACGTCCCAGTTTTAGCAGAAAGTATTCTGCGCAGAATTACGCTCGAAAACAGCCTCCCCAGTACACGACTAAGCGAACAGGCCATGTATGCGCTAGTGAAATATCCCTTTCCCGGGAACGTTCGGGAACTGGAAAACATATTGGAAAGGGCGATAACCCTGGCAGAAGGTTACCTGATTAAAGAATGCGACCTCATCCTCCCCAAGCTGCAAGCGGACGAGGAAACCACCACCAGTGCTTTTACTCGTAGAAATCCTGCGGACTTGAGCGGCCAACTTAAAAAGCTTGAGCGCAGTGAAATTCAAAAGGCGCTTGCTGAAGCCCGCTACAACAAAACGGCGGCAGCGAAATTGCTAGGAATCAGTTTTCGACAATTGCGCTATCGTTTAAAAAAACTGGAAATGGAACATTAGTGACATTCGGCGTCACTATATGACATATACTGTCACACACGCACGCATTTTTCACAGAGCAAATTAACTATCGTTTCCAATCAAGTCTATTTGCCAAGCAAATCCCCAAAATTCGCTACAGCCATTAGAACCTGTAAGGCCGGCATAAATCCTACTGCTTCACTTAAGTCATCACTAACATTGTCGCGATTTTCAATTTAACGACTCCACTACGGCGGGCCTTACGCGCAATGGCACGCTAACTGCAATTGTCTGCGCGTGGTAACACTTTGCGCAAGCAGAGCGAGGTTGAATACGATGGCTTAGGAAGGAACGTCGTATGCAGTTCAACTTGTTACCGATCACCCCGTCCTTCCCTCCCCACATTTACTGCCCCTCTTTGTTAGAGGGGCTTTTTTAATTGTGAAGAAAAAAGTCCCACCGC
>JAOUPJ010000329.1 GCA_029879945.1 Gammaproteobacteria bacterium | reverse complement strand
CCGCAATGCCGTCTTCCCCTGCGTGTGGGTTGAGCCCGCAAACCAGAATGCGAGGATTTTCGACGCCAAAATTTTCACGCAAATCGTGGTGTAAGATTTTTACTACCGATTCCATGCGATCCCGTGTTATCAATTTAGGGACTTCGGCGATGGGGACATGGGTGGTGAGCAAGGCGACGCGCAGACCTTCCGTGGCCAGCATCATCACAGGTTGATCGGTGTTGGTGAGTTCGGCCAGATACTCGGTGTGGCCCGAGAAGGGGATACCTGCCTCATTAATACTGGACTTCTGTACGGGGCCGGTAACCAGCGCATCGAAGACTTGGTCCAGACAGGCCTGGGTGGAAAGTCTGAGCACGTCTAACACATAGTGTGCGTTCGCGGCCAGCGCCGCGCCCACGGTATTGTTGGGCGTGCGGACCACGTCCCACACCTGGAGCGTTCCTGCCTGGTGTGCTTGCACGGGTGAATCCGGTGTCCAGCGCTTAATGTCGAGCCTCAGCCCAAGTAATGTGGCGCGTTGTGCAAATAGGTTCGGGTCACCGGCGGCCACCCACTGGGCAGGAAAGGCCTGCATGGCAAATTGCAAACAGAGGTCTGGCCCTATACCCCCGGGTTCGCCGGCGCTAACGACAATTCGATTCATTGATTGCAATCCAGAACTCTATTCCTGGGAATCACGGATTTCCACGTAGGCCTCTTCGCGGAGTTGCCTCAGCCAGGACTCCTGCATTTCATCCGCTTTTCGTTGGCGTAAAAATTCCCTGGCCTGATTGCGACCGAATTCTTCACTATTGTCCTGATTGCGTCTGTCCAGGGTCTGTGCGATATGCCAGCCAAACTGGGTTTGAAAGGGCTCACTGATTTCATTCTTTTTCAAACGGTTCACGGCTGCCTCAAATTGGGGGACCATATCACCGGGGTTTGTCCAACCCAGGTCGCCGCCCTTGACGGCAGAGGCGCGGTCATCACTGTGAGAACGGGCCAGATCAGAAAACGAGTCGCCGGATTCCGCTCTTTGTTTTAATTGGCGTAAGCGGGAGATCACATCAGTTTCTGTATTGAGTTCATTGGGCTTAATGAGGATGTGCCTGACCAGGGTTTGTGTAACGATATGGCGTTTGCCGGGGCGCTTGTCATCCAGTTTGATGATGTGGAAACCACTCGGGCTTCGTATCAGGCCCCGCAACTCTCCCTTTTTCATATTGACCACTTCGGCTGCAAACAGGGTAGGGAGCTGTCCGGCGCGTCGCCAGCCCAGGTCACCGCCTTCCAGATTATTGGGGCCGTCGGATTCGGCGATGGCCGTTTGGTTGAAGTCGGCTCCATTATTGATGTTCTGCATCAAGCGATTGGCCTTGGTTTTGGCTATTTTAATCGACTCGGGAGTGGCTGCCTCCGGCAGGCCGACGAGTATATGAGAGAGCTTGTATTCGTCGTCAGTGCCGCCCTGCACAGTTTGCGTGGCAATGAAATTATCGATTTCCTGTTCGGTAAGGCTGACCCGGGAGTGGACCTCTCGTCGCAATAACTGCCCCAATATCATTTGCTCGCGTATGCTCTCTCGATATTGCGCAAAATCGAGCCCGTCTTTTTCCAGGGTGTTCCTCAGTTCGCGTATGCTCAGGTTGTTTTGGCTGGCGACAGTTTCAAGGGTGTTGTTAAGCGCCGTATCGTCCACCATGATGCCTGTGGCCTTGGCCAACTGTAGTTGCAACTGTTTAACGACGGTGCGTTCCAGGATCTGCCGATTTAAAAGCTTTGCTGGAGGCAGGCGTGTATTACGTTCCATCAGCTGCTGTTTGATGGTTTTGATTTCGGCGTCCAGCTCTGATTCGGTTATAACATCATCATTCACCACCGCGACTACTCGATCAAGCGACTGTCTGGCGTGGGAATTTGTGGCGCCGATTGATAGGGCGAGCATCAGCAGTGTGGTGATTCCAGTTCTGAGCATGATTTAGTTTATCTCTCTATATCCTTGAATATCTTTGAAAAATCTATCGTCTATGCGCTGGCCGACGGTGGACAGACCCTTGAACTCCAATTGGACCAGGAAGGAGGTATTGGGTTCAGCGTTCTCGTCCAGGCGGTACTCGCGGGCGAGAAACCTCACCCGTAGGCAGCAGCCATTATATTCTATTCCGGCCACCGATTCCGGGCTTTGCTCCCGATCCAGCGCATAGCTGCCACCGGCTGTAACCTTCCAGGCCTCGCTAACCGACAGATAACCGGCCAGTGAAATCTGCTCGAGTCCGTCCCGCCTTACTCGGTAGGCCATATTAAAGGCGTAGATGCTGCGGTCGTGGTGCAGCTCGAAGGCCAGTTTTTCGGCGCTGCCGTAGTAACGGCTGTCATAAAAGGCATTGGCCAGAAGACGCGTCCAACGCCCTGATTTGAGCTGCCCGCTCAATGCGCTGAGATAGTCTCCGCGGCTGAAGCGGGCCTCTGCGGGGAGTTGCACCCGCTGATCACTCAGGTGTAGGGAATGGGCCAGGGTAATTCTGCTGCGCTCATCACCTTGTTTGGTATCGATCATTCGGGATGTGAGGGCCAGCGTAATACGGTTGTCGTCGGCAAATCGGTCCGCCCCACTATAGCGCTGTCTTTGGAACAGTTGAAAGATATTGGGATCGAGCAGGCCTGAATCGAACAACGGCAAGTGAGCCTGTTCGACGTACGGCGTGTGTAAATAGGTCAGACGGGGTTCCAGAGTGAAGAGTTTGTCATTTTCATACCGATCAAAGTTGAGTCCGTTGTCCCAAAGGAAGCTGGGAATATGGGTTCCCGACGCGAAGGTTCGGGTATGGTCTTCGGTTTCGTAGCGTAGCGAATGCATCAACAGGCTGGACTTGCTGAAACCGAATGCCTTTTGTGCACGGTACTCAATCTGGGGTTGCAGCAGCACCCGCTGTCCGCTCAATCGGCTTGGGTGCACAAAGCGGGTGTATTGACCGGACAGGCCATAGTAGAACGCGCCAATATTATCCTGGTAACGGGCACCTAGCTGAGGCTCCTGTCGGTAGGGATGATCCGCGCTGCTGGCATTGGGTATGACCAGTTGATAGCTCTGCACCAGGCCCGATGCGCTCCAGTGCCTGCCATGGGTGGAGACCAGGAGTTTGCGTTCAAGATTGGTCTGGCTGGCTGTGTTGAGGCTAGTGCCCAGATCACGGAAATAGTCTACGTCACTGGTGGCGGCATAGCGCCCCTCCATTGAGGTGTAGGGGGTGAATTCAGCAAACTGTTTATATTGATAGAAGTGTCTATCTCCCTTAGATAAGTCATCGTCAGGAAGATATTCCGCACTCACATCGCCGCGGTGCGTGTGGGCCAGATAGCGTGTCTCAGCACCGAGTTGAGCCCCGCGTTTTTCGATGTATCGCGGGATGAGCGTCGTGTCCATATTCGGTGCGATATTGAGATAATAGGGAAGTTTTACATCCACCCCATTGGTGCGACTCGTTCCGAATGAGGGGGGGAGGAAACCGGATTTTCTACCTTTGAGTGGAAAGCTGATATAGGGAAAGTAGAAGACTGGAAGCGAGGCCACTTGCAGGCTTACGTTCGTGGCCGTGCCTTCATTTTCTTTTTCATTTAAGCGCAGTGTGCCGGCCTTGAGTTGCCATTGCGAGGCACCATCATCACAAGTGGTATAGGTTGCACCGGTTAGCTCTACGAGTTCCCTGGAATAGCGAAATTCTTCCGCAGTACCCCGAAACCCCTGATTGAGAAAATAGTACTGGGAACCGCGAATTTTACCCTGGTCTTTCACAAAATTGAGT
>JAOUPJ010000073.1 GCA_029879945.1 Gammaproteobacteria bacterium | reverse complement strand
GGATGCTTGCGTACCATTTAAAAGTGCCAGTCCCTCTTTAGGAGCCAGTACCACCGGTTCTATCCCGGCGATCTTGAGCCCTTCCTGGGCAGACAGGATCTCCCCCTGATAACGCACAAAACCTTCGCCCAGCAGGATTGCGCTCATATGGGCCAGGGGTGCCAGATCACCGGAAGCACCCACCGAACCCTTGATGGGAATACAGGGATAGACTTCTTTGTTGAGCAGCGTGATCAAGAGCTGAATCACCTGCCAACGAATACCGGAAAAACCGCGGGCCAGGGAATTGATTTTCAACACCATCATCAAACGCACCGTGGAGTCAGACATATAGTCCCCCACCCCGGCGGCATGGGATAACACGATACTGCGCTGCAAGGTCTCCAGTTCTTCGGGGGGAATACGCGTGTTGGCCAAAAGCCCAAAACCGGTATTGATACCATAGACCGTCTTGCCTTCCGAAATCACTTTGGCGACGGTTTCCGCGGCACGATTCACATCGGTCTCCGCCTGCTTGCCCAGACTTACTTTGCAGGCCTGTTGATGTATACTGAACAAGTCTTCATAACTCAACAGGCCCGGTTTTATCTCACACGATTTCATGACGGGCCCTTCAACATGGGCAGGTCCAAACCATTTTCCGCAGCACAGGTTTTTGCAATGTCATATCCCGCATCGGCATGACGCATCACGCCCGTGGCCGGATCATTCCATAGCACCCGCTCAATGCGTTTTGCCGCCTCCTCTGTTCCATCGCACACAATGACCAGCCCCGCGTGTTGACTGAAGCCCATTCCCACTCCGCCGCCATGATGGAAGCTGACCCAGGTGGCACCGCTGGCGGTATTGAGTAATGCATTTAATAGAGGCCAGTCGGAGACGGCATCGGAACCGTCCATCATGGATTCGGTTTCCCGATTGGGCGAAGCAACCGAACCCGAGTCCAGGTGATCTCGTCCTATTACCACGGGTGCCTTGAGTTCGCCCTTGGCCACCATTTCGTTAAAGGCCAGGCCCACGCGGGCCCTGTCTTTCAAACCGATCCAACAAATGCGTGCCGGTAGACCTTGAAAGGCGATGCGTTCCTGGGCCATATCCAACCAGGTATGCAGTTGCGGATTGTCGGGAATGAGTTCCTTCACCTTGGCATCGGTTTTATAGATGTCTTCTTCATCACCGGAAAGCGCGACCCAGCGAAAGGGTCCGATCCCTTTACAAAAGAGGGGGCGTATATAGGCCGGCACAAAACCGGGAAAGTCGAAGGCGTTCGTCACCCCTTCTTCAAAGGCCATTTGACGAATATTGTTGCCATAGTCCAGGGTGGCAGCGCCTGCAGCTTGCAGCTCCAACATGGCTTGCACATGAATGGCCATGGACTGCTTCGCCGCCTTGACCACGGCGGCCTCGTCTTTCTCACGCATTTCTTTTGCGTGTTGCAAGGTCCAGCCCTTGGGCAGATAGCCATTGAGGGGATCATGGGCACTGGTCTGATCGGTGACCACATCCGGCGTGATACCGCGTTTCACCAGTTCGGGGTACACGTCTGCGGCGTTGGCAACCAGCCCTACGCTCAAGGCCTGTTTGTTGGCGCAAGAGCCCTTCATCAATTCCAAAGCCCGATCCAGGCTATCGGCCTTGTGGTCGATGTAACCTGTCTTGAGGCGAAAGTCGATACGAGACTCGTCCACCTCGATGGCCAACATGGAAAAGCCCGCCATGGTGGCGGCCAGGGGTTGCGCCCCACCCATACCGCCGAGACCAGCGGTGAGTATCCATCGTCCTTTTGCCTCGCCCTTGAAATGCTTTTTGGCCACGGCGGCGAAGGTTTCGTACGTGCCTTGCACGATGCCCTGGGAACCAATATAGATCCAGGAGCCGGCGGTCATTTGGCCGAACATCATCAGGCCCTTTTTATCCAGTTCGTTAAAGTGTTCCCAATTGGCCCAATGGGGGACCAGATTGGAATTGGCGATGATCACACGGGGGGCGTCCGCGTGGGTTTTAAACACACCGACGGGTTTTCCACTTTGTACCAGCAGGGTTTCGTCCTCATTTAAGCGGGTGAGGGTTTCCACAATCTTATCAAAACATTCCCAATCCCGTGCTGCCCGACCGATTCCGCCATAGACAATCAATTGCTCGGGATGCTCGGCCACGTCCGCGTCCAGATTGTTCATGATCATGCGCAAAGGGGCCTCGGTGAGCCAGGACTTGGCGGTGAGACGGGTGCCAGTGGGGGCCTTGATGCGGCGAGAGGGATCAAATCGATTAGACATCACATACTCCCGGACTCGTTTGTGCTAGAGAAATGCTAGAAGAAACCTGTGAATAAGTCCCTGATTACAATGAAGCAACATTTATGCACGTAGACTTGCTCATTCGAAATGTCAGACTCGCCACCCTGTCCACCAAGGTGGACGCACCCTATGGAACCATCGACGAGGGATTGTTGGCCGTTAAAGACGGCACCATCGCCTGGGTGGGTGCTGCATCCGAGGCACCCCGCTTTGATTCAAAGGTAGAGCTAGATGGCGCGAAGGCCTGGCTCACACCGGGGTTAATCGACTGCCATACGCACCTGGTCTTTGCCGGGAATCGCGCCGATGAATTTGAAAAACGCTTGCAAGGCGTGAGCTATGAACAAATCGCCAAAAAAGGCGGCGGTATCCTTTCGACCGTACGCGCAACCCGTGCCGCCAGTGAAGAAGAATTGTTGTCGTCTGCATTAGTGAGACTTGCCCGTCTACAAGGAGAAGGAGTGACGACAGTCGAGATCAAATCCGGTTACGGACTGGATGAAGAAACGGAATTGCGCATGCTGCGTGTTGCCCGTGAATTGGAAAGACGTGTACCTGTAACTATTAGCACGACTTTCTTGGGCGCACACGCCCTGCCCCCCGAGTTTGAAAATAATGATGACTATATCGACTTTATCTGTGAAACGATCTTACCCAAGCTTGGAAAAGAAAAACTTTGTGATGCAGTAGACGTGTTCTGTGAAGGAATCGGTTTTTCCCTTGAACAGTCTGGAAAGGTTTTTGAAAAAGCTTGCGCACTCGGTTTACCGATAAAGGCCCATGCCGAACAATTGAGTGATTTGGGGGGAGCGGCGCTTGTTGCACAATATCGTGGTTTATCCGCAGATCATTTGGAGTATTTAAAGGCCGAAGATGTGGCAGTTTTGAAAAAGGCGAATGCGGTTGCTGTATTACTCCCCGCTGCGTTCTATTTTTTAAATGAAAAACAAGTCCCGCCTATTCAGGCCTTGCGTGATGCGAAGGTGCCCATGGCTGTGGCCACCGATTGCAATCCGGGAAGCGCGCCTATCGCATCGTTGCTTACCGCCATGAATCAATCCTGCGTGCTGTTTGGCTTAACACCGGAAGAAGCTCTCACAGGCGTTACGCGTCATGCGGCACAGGCCTTGAATCTTGCGAATCAAAAAGGTGTTTTGGAAGCAGGAAAAGACGCGGACCTCGTCTTATGGGAAATAAATCATCCCAATGAATTAAGTTACGGTATCAATTTAACTAAACCAAGCCGGATATGGTTCGGAGGAAACGATGTATCAAGAAGCTGATATGACATTATGGCAGGGGCGGGTTGATAAGGAAGATACGCCCGCCTTGCGTTGGCATCAGGTCATACAAGCTTGGGACACAGCGAGTGCCTTGAATGAATCGCCCATCCTATTGGGATTTCGCTGTGACCAGGGCGTGAAACGCAATGGTGGTCGCGTGGGTGCCAAGGAAGGCCCCATCGTGATTCGAAAGGCCTTAAGCAATCTTGCCTATCACACAGACATCACGCCCTTTGATGCAGGGGATATCGTCTGCGAAAAAGGCGAACTGGAGTCGGCGCAAGAAGAATACGCGGAGCTCGTCTACAAAATCATTCAAGCAAATGGACATCTTATCGGATTAGGGGGTGGACACGAGATCGCCTGGGGTAGTTTCCTGGGTTTGACCAAATCGTTGGGCCCCGATCTGCAAACAAAGAAGATTGGGATTATCAATTTCGACGCCCATTTTGATTTACGCAAACCCAAACCGTTGGGGAACTCAGGGACCCCTTTTAGACAAATCGCCGAGTGGTGTGAACAAGAATCGCTTCCGTTCAACTATTTCGTACTGGGCGTCAATCAATCAGCCAACACCACCGCCTTGTATGATTTTGCCAACAAACACGGGGTACAATGGATTGAAGACAAGGACTGCAGCGTTACTCGCTTTGAACAGATTTCGAATCAACTTAAACAGTTTCTTTCTAAAATAGACATTTTGTATTTTACGATTTGCATGGACGTATTCCCCGCCGGCCATGCACCCGGCGTCAGTGCTCCGGCTAGCCTGGGTGTAGAACCCGCCCTTATTTTCAAATTGCTGGACGTGTTACGAGCTCAATGTAAGGAGCTGGGGGTTCAATGGACTCATACCGATATCGCCGAAACAAATCCCGGTGTCGATAGAGATAATCAAACGGCAAAGTTGGCAGCGAGGCTAGCGCACGTACTTAGTCATCCAAATTGATTCAAGGCTTCTCACTGTATGCCATTTTTCGATTGAACATCGAACTTTTTGCTTTTCCATCCGGCGAGTTGTGATCACGATCAATAAAGACAAAGTAAAAATCCACATCAGGATATTTGCTAGCAACGTTTAGGATAATTTCTTCCCACCAACTTCTGGGCTCAATGGTAATGTGTGCATTTTGGCCATCCGGCAAATACTTGGTCGCCGGCAAACAGGAAATCGACGCGTAAACGAATTGCGTGGCATGTGAAAACAGGTCCTCAATGATCCACTCCATATCATCCTTGGGACAATGCTCCAACACATCGGTGGAAATCACCGCATCAAACTTGTGTTCAGGCAAGTGATTAAATGGGGCATAGGCAGGTTCATATAAGGCCACTTCCTCCAATTGCCAATACTTCACCAAATTTTCTATCACCATGCCCGGTTTAGATGCCAACTGAAAATTTCTGTGCTGATAGTACAGTGCCTTACCGCAACCATAGTCCAGCATGGATTTGCTATTATTGCGCAGGGCAAGCTGGCGTATATTTTCGATATGTGCGCCCAAACTCAAGCCATAGAATACCGGTAGCTCAGAGTTTTGTGCATCCTGATCTGTTTTGTGCATCTCGGTATACAGACGCATCAGATATTTGTACATATCACTTGGATTTTCTCGTGAATAGGGCATGGCTTGACTCGCTTAGTACAGTAGTGGACCAATAGCCAACTACAGCAACATTCATGCACGAAACCAATGCTTTTTGTAGGCGAATCGTTTTGTACAAATCATCGTCAGAAACAATTACCCCAAATGGGCTAACGTTTAATGTCACATACGTTTACACAGTTTCTATTGCGTTTTAGTGAAAACAGTGTAAATTAGCCCACAGTTCTCGCAGCAAGCTCCCCAAAAGGATTTACCTCTTTAATTTTTTACGGACCGCTGTTCACCCTGCTGACAAGGAAGCCCTGGCGCGGATTTGAGGTAGTGACACATGCTTCGCCGTTGTTCGCAACTTGCCGTACTTTTTTTCAGTTTTCTTTTATTGTTTTCCAGTCAATCTTTTGCTGCCCCTAGTTTCCAAGAGAAAGACATTTCAGATGTAGGCTGGTCTGTTGTATTGATTGAAGTGACCTATGATGCGCAATCAAACTCGACCACCTTTACCTATTCACTAACCGCAGCTAGTGGAGAGAAAGATCTCAGCCACTGGGTATTGAGTATCGACATTGATGAAACCGGCCTAAGCTCCATCTCTCCAGACAACCTGACCTCCATTGGCCTGGATCCGACCACCGGGGTGTGGGGAATTAAATGGGATGCCGGCCAGGACTCTGGAACTGTCATGGAATATGGCGTAACAGTTCCAGGAAACGCATCGGTTGTAGACATCAACTACGCCGTCAAGGGTGGTACCTATTATGCGGTGGGCGTTACACAGGGCCCTGGGACATCGGTTGTTTCCAATGACACCTACAGCATCTCAGGAACTGTCTTTCAAGACGTGTACAGCAATCTCAGCTACGATTCGGGCGAGCCCACTTTAGGGAACGTAAGCGTAGACTTGTTGGATGTAGACGGCAATGTAGTCGCGACCACAGTCACTAATGATGATGGGTCGTATGTTTTTGACAACGTCATACCCGGTGACTACACCGTAAGTTTGCCCTCTTCAAGCGTAGTGGACGATTTCAACGAAACCCTTTTTTACTACTACACTCCTGTCTCTAGTAGCAGCCAGGATGTAACCGTAGCCAACGCTAATGTTTCGGACATCTATTTCGGTTTCGCACTAAATGCGCTCGGAGTTCTTGATGACCTGAACAGTGAAGATCCCGATGCAGATGGTTTTAACCTGCCCGGTGAAGGTCGCACGATTGGATACTGGAAGCATCAGTTCTCTGTAGCCATCAAAGGAAAAGGACGTGCTCATGTGGATGCAGCGACCTTGTCTAGCTACCTTGCATGGATCGAGTCGTTTTATCTCGTCGATCCGTTCCAGTTTAATGACGGCGCTGAATTTGATCACGCCCATGCCATCATGGCAAATCGCACCAGTGATGCAAAAGAATTGTTGGAAAAGCAATTACTGGGAACCGAGTTGAACCATGTTGCCGGTCTGGGATTGAGCGGTAGTTACATCGTACTGCAGGAAATGATACTAAAATGGTCTGAGTACCTATCTGCTAACTCAGCACTCTTTACACGTGATGAGTTGTTGTTGGCCAAAGATATTCTGGATGGTATTAACAATATGGGGCATTGATAGCAATATCTACCCCTCATACCGAAAGCCGCAGGGATGCGGCTTTTTTTAGTGTACTGTTATTTGTGCGAGTATTCTTTCCCAAGTCTAAACCTGGTCCAATTTATTCTATTACTACCGCGTTAACAGCGAGTTGTAGAAATCATTACGCTAGTTCAAACCCACAAACTCGCTGTTCACCTTGTATCTGAGAGCGAGTCTGTTAAACTACGCGACTTTTTGCTTTCCGATTCGTCATCACAGGATTTAGACTATGTTTCAACTGGGTGGACACAGCACCACAAGTATACGCAACGATTTGTTATCCGGGCTAACCGTCGCGCTGGCTCTGGTGCCGGAAGCGGTGGCCTTCGCCTTTGTTGCAGGCGTTGAGCCCCTGGTGGGTCTGTACGCCGCGTTCATGGTCGGTCTGTTGGCTTCCGTCTTCGGTGGACGTCCTGGCATGATATCCGGTGCAACCGGGGCAATGGCCGTGGTGATGGTGGCGCTGGTTGCTGATCACGGCGTGGAATATCTTTTCGCTGCCGTTGTGCTCACGGGTTTGATTCAAATCATGGCGGGCGTTTTAAAACTGGGTAAGTATATTCGCATCGTTCCTTATCCTGTCATGCTGGGTTTTGTTAATGGACTGGCGATCGTCATCTTTCTTGCCCAGTTACAACACTTCAAAATCGAAAATTCAATTGGCGAATTTCAATGGATGTCTGGCACTGGTTTGGCCGTTACCCTGGGACTGGTCTGTGCGACCATGTTCATCATCCACTATCTCCCTAAGTTGACCACCGCCGTGCCTTCTTCACTGGCCGCCATCCTGGTTGTTTCCTTTGGCGTCATCTATTTCAACATCGACACACGAACAGTGGGCGATATGGCATCCATCGAAGGGGGCTTTCCCAGTTTTCATCTTCCTGCTGTACCGTTTAGCCTGGAAACACTTTGGATCATTCTGCCCTACTCCATTATATTGGCGGCCGTAGGCTTGATCGAATCACTATTGACCATGTCTCTCATCGATGATGTAACCAACACCCGCGGTCGTGGTAACAGGGAATGTATAGGACAAGGTATTGCCAACACCAGCACCGGACTATTTGGTGGTATGGGCGGTTGTGCCATGATTGGTCAGAGTATGATTAATATCAACTCCGGTGGACGTGGACGTCTTTCAGGTATTTCTGCCGCTTTGTTTCTGCTTTGTTTTATTTTGTTCGCGTCTTCATTGATTGAAATGATTCCCATCGCCGCCCTGGTGGGTGTAATGTTCATCGTAGTCCTGGGCACGTTTGAGTGGTCCAGCTTTCGTATACTGAGTAAAGTGCCACGCGGTGATGCCTTTGTGCTTATCCTGGTTTCAGGTGTTACGGTTGTCACCGATCTGGCTGTGGCTGTCGTAGTGGGTGTGATTGTTTCGGCCTTGATGTTCGCATGGGAACACGCGAAGCATATCAACGTAAATACTAAAATCGATCAGCATGGTTCCAAGATCTATGAACTCAACGGGCCGCTGTTCTTTGGTTCGGTGAAAAGTTTCCTTGAGCTTTTCAATCCAGAGGGCGACCCGGATGATGTAATCATCGAGTTTCAAAATTCCCGTGTCTGTGATCACTCCGCCATTGAGGCCATCGATAACCTGGCAGAAAAATACATCAAGGCGGGTAAAACGCTGCACCTCAGACATCTGAGTGTGGAATGCCGGCAGTTACTGCGAAAAGCCGGTGATCTGGTGGAAGTGAATGTGATGGAAGATCCGCGTTATCATGTCGCCGATGACAAGTTGGCCTAGCACTGGGAATACTTCATAACTAACTGATTACATAAACAAATAAGTAAGTGTTCTGGTACTGGACGCCCTTAATATGGTATAAAACGGCAACTGGTTTTGCGCGCGCAAAGACCGAGTAATACCCCGTTTATAGCAGGATGTGTTTCAATGCATGAATCGAAAGAAAGAGCCCCAAAACTTGTAAAATTTGCCATTATGTCAGCAGGAATGCTGTTTATCGGAACATTTCAAGGCATGGTACAAGTCATTGGTCCGGTACGGGAATGGCTGGTCTCCATCGGTACACCCAACACCAATCCCGGGCACTTGATCGATCCCCTCGCCCATGTGCACATTAACCTCATCGGTGGCGTGGTGTTATTCATGATTGGCACAATCTACTACACCCTTCCCCGCATGAGTGGCCTACGCATCTATTCCATGAAGCTGGTGGATCACTCCTTTTGGTGGATTAGTATTGGTGTGCTCGGGTTCTATTCCTCTTTGTTATTTTTCGGTATCACGGAAGGGATGTTGATGCTGGAAGGCAAAGACTATAGCCATGTCCACGCCTATTACACACCCGTCATCGTCACGTTCGCCACCACCATGACCACCGGTTATGGCTGTTTTTTCGCGAACATCGCACTAACGATTCTGAAGGGAAAAAAGGTCGAGGAGTCTTGATCTAAGCAGAGCCGTATCATCCTGTGAAACCTGAGCGCCCTGTTCGATTCAAACCCAAACAGCATTCAATGCGCTAAGACCAGAGCCTGGTAGCCTTTACTGATCCAATAACTCGATCCAGTGCTTAACAGGAATATTGGCTTTTGTCGCCATGTGCATTTGGCACCCCACATTTGCCGTCGCTATCAGTTCCGGCGCGTCGGCCTGAAGAGAGTTCAGTTTATTGTCCAAGAGTTGTTGAGAAATCGAGGACTGCAATACGGAATAGGCACCGGCAGAGCCGCAACATAGGTGCGCGTCCTCCACTTCGGTAAGCTCATAACCGACCCGGTTCAGAATCTTTTCGACTTGTCCTACAATTTGTTGCCCATGCTGCAAGGTGCAGGGAGAATGAAACGCGACCCGTCCCATAGCCTTTAACGTTAGCTTTGAGAGGTCTTCCCCGGCAAGTATCTCACTGATGTCCTTGGCAAGCTCAGAAATCGTTTTCGCCTTTTCCGCATAGCGCTCATCGTGGGCAAGTATCTTACCGTAGTCTTTCACCACCACTCCACAGCCACTGGCGGTATTGAGGATGGCTTCTACACCCTGCTCCACATAAGGCCACCAGGCATCGATGTTCTTACGCATCGCGTCATAGCCTTCTTCATGCGCGGACAAATGATAGCTCGCCGCACCACAACAACCTGCCCCTTGGGCACGAATTAATTGAATACCGAGTTTATCCAATACACGCGCAGTGGAGGCATTGGTGTGTGGCGTTGTGATGGGTTGAACGCACCCTTCCAACACCAGCATTTTGCGCAGGTGGTCACGCTGGGGCCAAACGGGGGCCGTTTGCCTTTGCGGAATTTTTTTCTTGAGAGACGCAGGCAATAGAGGCTTTGCCATTCTTCCCAAGCCTAAGAGCGTTTGAAACAACGCGGGGTTGAGGAGAACCATGCGCAAGGCCTTGCGCTTCATTTTCTCAGCAAGGGGGCGATCCACTTCCTGCTCGACGATGTGACGACCGATATCGACAAGGCGACCATAACTCACCCCCGATGGACAAGTGGTTTCGCAAGAACGACAGGTTAAACAACGATCCAAATGCAACTGCGTTTTTTCACTGACCTCCTTACCCTCAAACAACTGTTTCATGAGATAGATACGACCTCGGGGCCCATCCAGCTCGTCACCCAGTAATTGATAAGTGGGACACGTAGCGGTACAAAAACCACAGTGCACACAGTTACGCAAGATGGCTTCCGCCTCTTGCCCTTCGGCTGTCTTTGCAAATTTATCGATGAATTGCGTTTGCACTAAAACTCCTCAGACATACGACCGGGATTGAAAATGCCATAAGGATCGAAAGACTGCTTCAGATTGCGGTGCAGCGCGAGCAGGCCCGGGTCTAGAGGCTGGAAGATCGTTCCCTGTCGATTACCGCCAGAAAACAGTGTTGCGTGTCCACCCTTCGCCTTGGCCAACGAAAAGATTTCCTCTGCGGGTGATTCACTGATGAGCCAACGTAATCCACCGCCCCACTCCATCAGACACGGTGTATCCGCGAATAGGGGACTCGTCGTCGACGGTAAGGAAAGTCGCCACAGTGGTTTCTCTGTGTTAAAAAACGAATGTTGCTGTTCTCGCACTTGTCGCCAGAATGCATCCGCCCCTTCCAGCAATTGGCCTCCTAGGGATTTGCTTGCTGCCTTCACGCCGTTTTGGGTACCCGACATGCGCAAATAGAGTTGGTCATCCACCCAGGCCGTGGCAGAAACGGGTAGCGGTCGACCTGCCCATTGGTTCATCATCTCTATGGCCTTTCCCGCATCGGCCTCAAATACTAAAGTCAGCTCACTCGCCGGTTTGGGAAGCACCTTCAGACTAATCTCGAGCATGAGGCCCAAGGTCCCCATGGCTCCACACATGAGACGTGAGACATCGTAGCCGGCGACGTTTTTCATAACCTCGCCGCCGAAACGCAACACCTCACCCCGTCCATTGATGATTTTAGTACCCAGCACAAAATCCCTCGCAGCACCTTGGTATGCCCGTAAGGGGCCAGAAAAATTACAGGCCACCGTGCCACCAATCGTCGCACCGGGGCCATAGTGAGGAGGTTCAAACGGGAGCATTTGATTGTTTTGGCCAAGGGCGTGTTCTATTTCTTCAAGCGTGGTACCCGCGCGCGCCGTGATCACAAGTTCTGTTGGTTCATAACTCGTGATTCCGTGGTAAGACGCAACATGTAGCGGCTCTCCCACCGGCGCACGACCGTAGAAGGCCTTGCTGTTACCCGCAACGATATTCAGCGGCGTTTTATCGGCAACTGCCGCTTCAATACGTTGCACAAATTCTTGTTCACTCATAGCAATACTTCATTTCCATTGAACTAAAAACGATCCAACTCAGGAAAGGGGATCTTGCCACGATGCACATGCATAGCGCCAAACTCTGCACAGCGATGCAAGGTCGGCACAGCCTTACCCGGATTAAGCAAGCCCTGTGGATCGAAGGCGTGTTTCACTGCATGAAATTGAGTGAGCTCAAGGCTATTAAACTGGGTGCACATCTGATTTATTTTTTCCATTCCTACACCGTGTTCTCCGGTGATGGTTCCACCCACCTCAACACAAAGCTCCAGTATTTTTGCACCAAAGTCTTCGGTACGCTCCAACTCGCCTGGCTTATTGGCATCGTAGAGAATGAGTGGATGGAGATTGCCATCGCCGGCATGAAACACATTGGCCACCGGTAAATTGTATTCTTTGGATAGACTGGCTATGCGGCGTAGCACTTCAGGCAAACGTTTTCGTGGGATCGTGCCGTCCATGCAATAGTAATCCGGTGCTAAACGTCCCACCGCGGGGAATGCCGACTTGCGCCCCTTCCAGAACGTGGCACGCTCTTGTTCGTCTTTCGCGGTTCTTGTTCCAGTGGCACCACTCTGCTCCAGTACCTTACGCACTTGCATGATTTGCTCGGAGACTTCTTCGTTGGTGCCATCGAGTTCACACAATAAGATCGCTTCGGCGTCTCGCGGATAACCGGCATGCACAAAATCTTCAGCCGCCTGGATCGCCAATTTATCCATCATTTCCAATCCACCGGGAATGATTCCTTCTGCAATGATATTTCCCACTGCTGCGCCCGCCTTTTCCACATCATCAAATGCAGCCAGGACCACTTGCGCCCGTTCCGGTACAGGAAGTAATTTTACCGTGACCTCCACGATGATACCAAGCATGCCCTCAGACCCCGTCATCAAGGCGAGCAAATCAAAACCCGCACTGTCCAGCGCCTGGCTACCGACGGTAATGAGTTCACCGTCTATGGTGACAATCTTGATCTCCAAAATATTGTGCACCGTTAGGCCGTATTTCAAACAGTGCACACCGCCAGAATTTTCCGCTACATTACCACCGATACTGCAGGCGATTTGGGATGAAGGATCTGGCGCGTAATAGAGTCCGAACTGTTTTGCGGCGATGGAAATGGCAAGATTGCGTACGCCGGGCTGTACGCGCGCGGTTCGCGCCAAGGGGTCCACGTCCAGGATAGAATTGAATTTGGTGAGACTCAATAACACACCGCGGTCCAACGGTAATGCGCCGCCCGAAAGCCCGGTGCCAGCGCCCCGTGCCACCACAGGCACATTGTGTTGCCTGCAGAGTTTAATTATCTGTTGTACTTCCTCGATCGTCTTGGGTAGTAACACCATCATGGGCACTTGCCGATAGGCC
>JAOUPJ010000328.1 GCA_029879945.1 Gammaproteobacteria bacterium | reverse complement strand
CGGGTCAGTCTATCGGCCGCTATATGAAAGACAATTACCCCAAGATTTCCTGGATTGCCGCCAAGCTGGCGCGTAAGAAATTTGAACGCATGAGATATAAGTATTTCTCGGGTCTGCGTAGCAAGGAAGTGTTTGAACGCTACAAGACCTATCACCATATCAATCTGCGTTTTAGTAATCCAAACTAGGAAGAAGTATGATGACTGGTGCCGAGTGTCCTTGCGGGTCTGGAAACAACTACCAAGACTGTTGTGAACCATTTATACGTGAAACGCAGTATCCGCAAACAGCCGAGCAGCTCATGCGTTCCCGTTATAGCGCCTATGCCAAGGAAGAGTTCAATTACCTGGCCGATAGCGAACACCCCAAGGTAGCGGAGGAGTTCGGAGATGCCGAGGAGCACAGGCCAGGAGAAAAATTGAACTGGAAATCCTTAAAGATACTCAATAAGGATAAGGGTGGGCCAGACGATCAGGAAGGGATGGTGGAATTCGAGGCCTATTTTGAAGCCGGCGGGCGCACCTATGGTTTCAGAGAAAAAAGCCGCTTTCTGCGTGAAGAAGGTCGTTGGTATTACCTGGATGGGGAGACACATCGATTCCCCTACCGTACCGACAAGAAGCCGGGGAGAAATGATCCTTGCTCTTGCGGTAGCGGTAAGAAATTTAAAAAGTGTTGCGGTAAGTAGTGTGAGTGCCTGGCAACTATTTAGTGAGACAGTGAGTCCATGAAAAATAGAATTCTCTACATTACGCCGGTAACAGCTGCCGTTTTTGGCGGTATCTTATGGCTTACCTCCGGTTCCACGAATCAATTTCGCAATGTACCTGTCTTCGGCCAGACATATCTGGAAGAAATTCGCGATAAAGGTGAAGTGACCATCGCCACTCGCAACTCGCCCACCACATTTTATGAAGGCCGCGATGGCACCTATCAAGGATTTGAATACGACCTGATCGAGAACTTTGCGCAGAAAATGGGTATCAAGACACGCTTTATTGTTAAAGACTCGATCAACGAAATTTTCGAAGCCATCGACACAGGCGAGGCAATGGTCGCAGCGGCGGGTTTGTCTATCTCACCGACCCGTATGCAGAAATATCTCTTTGGTCCCAGTTACCAGCAGGTCAATCAACAAGTGGTCTGCAGACGTGGGAATCCGATGCCGTCTACATTGGAAGGTTTAAAAGATGTGACCCTCTGGGTGGCCTCCGAAACCAGTTATATTGAACGCTTGATGATACTCAAACAACAGATACCGGAATTGAAATGGCAAACGGTTAAGGATCTGGATACAGAACAGCTCCTGGAAAAGGTGTGGAACGAAGAAGTGAATTGCACCATTGCCGATTCGAATATTGTTGCCATTAATAATCGCTATTACCCAGAACTCTATGTGGCGTTTAATCTGGGAGATGCCGATAACCTGGCCTGGGCGCTTCCTTTGAAAGCATATGAACTACAGGCACAGATGCGGCTCTGGCTGCATGAGATCCATGAAAACGGAGAGTTGGATAGACTGCATGATCGTTACTATGGTTTTGCAGAATCTTTTGACTACGTGGATACCACGCGCTTTCAACAAAGGGTGAAAACCCGATTACCGCGCTACATCGATTTGTTTCACAAATATGCCGAAGAAAATAATTTGCCTTGGTCGCTCTTGGCGGCCCAGTCCTATCAGGAATCCAACTGGCGGCCACGTGCCATGAGCCCTACCGGTGTACGGGGTATGATGATGCTCACATTGCCCACCGCAGCCGACATGGGCGTTAGCTCTCGTTTGAATGCAGAGCAAAGCATCAAGGGTGGTGCAAAATATTTTGTAAAATTGCGCAATCAACTGCCTGAACATATCCAGGAACCGGACCGAACCTATTTTGCGCTTGCAGCCTATAATGTGGGTATGGGGCATATTTATGATGCACGGGATTTAACACGCAAACTGGGTAAAGATCCGGATAAATGGAATGATGTGGAAGGAGTTCTTCCACTCCTTTCGCAAAAAAAATATTACAAACAACTTCGGCACGGTTATGCACGAGGCAGTGAATCGGTGGCCTATGTCAATCGCGTTCGGGGATACTACGATATCCTGGAACGACAACACTCTCAGCCCATGGAAAGTTTTGCCAGTAATTAAGAGACGATATTGTTATCTGAAATTTGACTCTTTCCGCCTACGCATGACGAAAAAATTTTGACATAAACGGCTTCCAATTATTTCTACTTCAATTTTTTCGTCAAAATTTAGTACCAAGCAATTTTGTTTGTCTGCATTACCCAACAAAATTAATCAAGATTTTTCTTCAAATCACACTTCCATTCGAAAGCCTGTTTCAACGAGTTGATAACTAAGTCTATTTAGAGATTGGCAAACGTTTTGCCATACCTGCTTCACGCAATGGGCTCTCTCAATAGCAAGGATGCTACGAAATGAAGTTATACGCATTATCCCTAGTGGCAATGCTGTCACTTATCGCCTGTGGCCAGCAAGGTTCAGACGATTCAAAAAATCCAGATACGAGCCCCACCGATTTAATTGTTACAACACCAAAAATTTCAGGGGAACCTGATCGCATCGTTTCCGCTTCTTCGTTTTACGAATATATCCCTGTCATAAGCGATACGGGTGAACAAGTAGAAATCACGGGTACTAATATACCCGGTTGGTTAACGCTCGATGCCAGCAGCGGTGCACTTTCGGGTACGCCAGGCGAAAGGGATGTGGGCGTATATAACGGCATTGTGATCAAGGTTAGCAATGAGGCAGCTGAAACCAGTTTTGGTCCTTTTTCTATTACTGTGTTACCGGAAGCTGCAAAAATACCTTTAACGATTGAAGGAATTCCGCAGATCGAATTAGACGAAGGACAGAACTATTTCTTTAAGCCTGTCGTCAGCCACGAACAGTCAACACTACTCACTTTCAAGATTGTTAATAAACCGGCCGCATTAACGTTTAATTCATTGAATGGGGAGCTTTCGGGTGCGTTCGGTTTCGATACAGCAGGCACCTATCCGGGCATTGTTATCAGTGTAGAGGATGGAACAGAAACAAAGTCTTTGCCAGCGTTTTCCATTACGGTCAACAATGTAAACCGCGCGCCCACTATATCCGGCACACCGGTTAGTAGCATTATGGTAGACGAAAAATACAGATTTTTTCCCAGTGCCAGTGATGAAGATGGCGACACCCTCAGTTTTTCATCCGAAAATTTTCCCAACTGGCTAAGCGTGAATGAGATCACCGGGGAAGTGCATGGCACCCCTGCGGTAAATGAAATAGGTACGTATACCAGTCTCAAACTAATCGTATCAGACAGTCGAGACAGTGCCGTGTTGACATTCAATGTAACCGTAACTGAAACACCAAACAACGCTCCCACGATTAGCGGAACCCCCGCGAATTCAATAATTGAAGGTGCCAACTATAGCTTTGTTCCAACATTTGGCGATGCCGACAACGACACCCTGAGCTTTTCCTCAGAAAATTTCCCGGCGTGGTTAAATGTGAATGCGTTGACAGGTGAAGTGCACGGTACTCCCGCAGCAATGAATGTGGGTAGTTATACCAATCTCAAATTGATTGTATCGGATGGTCGCGATAGCGCCGCCTTGACATTTTCGGTCAACGTTACCGCAAAACCAAACAACACTCCCACGATTAGCGGAACACCTCCCACAACAGTTATTGCGGGCCAATATTATGAATTCATTCCTGGCGCTAACGATGTGGATAGTGATCCATTAAGTTTCACTATCACAAATAAGCCCCTGTGGGCCAGTTTTGACAGTATTACGGGAGCCCTGTCTGGCACGCCCACCGTGAATC
>JAOUPJ010000327.1 GCA_029879945.1 Gammaproteobacteria bacterium | reverse complement strand
GTGATCCAATTTATGTTCTACCGTGGTATCTCATGTTGGGCAATGCGGGTTATGGAAAAACCCGGGCCATAAAAAATAGCCGTGTTGCCATTCCCCTCGTAGAAGAGAAGGCGCAGGCAGGTCAGGAAGCGATGCCATCATGGTGGTTACTCGATGAGGCCATCATGATCGATACCCCTGGGCGCTATGTGGCGCAACGGGAAAAAGCGGATACTGTGGAGTGGCAGCACTTCCTCTCCAGTTTCAATAAACATCGAAAATGGCTGCCTGTAAACGGTGTCGTTGTGGCGCTACCTGTCGACATGTTGTTGAATTCTCCTGAGCAGGAGATCAAGTCCTATGCAATGGAAATGCGGTCCAGATTGGCCGAACTGATACAACAGTTCGGAGTGCGATTTCCGGTTTATATTATGCTCACCAAGGCCGATTTACTGGGCGGGATGACTCAGTTTTTTG
The DNA here is from genome assembly GCA_029879945.1 of Gammaproteobacteria bacterium. GTDB lineage: Bacteria > Pseudomonadota > Gammaproteobacteria > S012-40 > S012-40 > JAOUPJ01. The sequence goes on along the minus strand of JAOUPJ010000327.1, from coordinate 3,384 downwards.
ATCCCTTTCCTGAAGCGGTTTTTTCTCAGGCCATGGGTGCCTTGTCTGAAGGGGGATCTCGAAACGAGGGCCCCGCAGCAAAAGTTGAACGTATCTTTTTCGCTCTTGCGGCTCGCCTGAAAAAACTACGACTCGCCTCGCTTTCCAGGCCAGAGTCTGCCGAGACCCTGGCTCCAACACTGGTGTTTCCAGAAGAGGTGGCAAACTTAAAGGCGCAAGTCTCACAATTCGCCAGTCAAATGCTAGATCCCGGATTTTATACCGAAGCACCTGTATTGAGAGGGATCTATTTTACCAGTGCCAGGCAGGAAGGAACTCCTAGCTCATCTATGCTGCCCAGTGAACTGAATTCAGAACTGATCGCGATACAACGAACGGGTGAACGTGCCTACTTCTTAAAAGGTTTCCTTGGACGAGTGCTGAAGACGGACAAGAATCTGGTCGCCCCCACAGAGCGTGCTGTCAATATACAAAACATACGACACAATCTGGGCGTGTCTTCCTGGGTTGCGGCGTGTGTAATCTGCGGTGTCGTGCTTTCTGCGGCCTTCTTCCAGAAATTGGGCGCGATTAGTAGTGTCAATGACGAGTTGCCGGTCGATCTGGTTGTCTCAGACAATATTGATAAAGACTTGGCCATGTTGTCTGGATTTCGCAGGGCGATTGAGAATATCAAGCAAAGGAACGTGGATGCTTGGGCACCCTCCTTTGGTTTGACTCAAAGCGCCAAAGCCGAAGAACAGTTGGCCATTGTTTATGCCAGTAAACTCCGAGAAGTAGCCCTGATCCCATTTAATCAGGTTTTTGATCAAGTTATTGAACGCGTCAGTGAAGAAACTTCACCAGGGCAGTTGGCCGCTCTGGTCGATTTCATGTCTAAACGAATTAGTCTGCATCAGGTAGCCAATGAAACCGAGCAGGATATTGCGCTAATTCAACAGGCATCTATTCCGGATTTTACCATGGTGCTGTCTCTTACCGGGGCCACCGAGTCAGATAAGGCTCGCGAGGAGCTAAGCAAGAATTTTGTTTCTTATCTAGCCTGGACAGATAACCAAAAACTTTTGGATCAGGATAAAACGGAAGAAGAGCAACGTTTGGCAAAACTCTTGGCTAAACCGGGAGTGGGATTGGAGTGGTTGGCGGAGTGGGCCAATCTTCAACCGGAGTTAGCTCCCGTTAAAGTAAGTGAATTTTGGTCTAGAGAGGTGGCAGGCAGTGAGAATTTTAAAACCGTCCGGCCGGCCTATACTGCTGAGGGTTGGGATAGAATTCAGAGTTTTCTGGCTGATATCGAAAAGGCAGTTCCCGATAAAGAGATGCTGAATGCTAAAAAGGACGTTTTTGTCGCCTCTTACTCGGTAGACTACTTCAATGAATGGAAGGACTTTTACGGGGAATTTGGCAAAGGGGCAACCGGACAGTTAGCTGGCAAAGACGGGATAGAGACTGCCCAGCTCATTGCAGGGAAGAACTCGCCTTATGATCAATTGTTGCAGCGCACTGTTGCCGAAATCAGTCCAGTTGTAGACAGTATTCCCGAAGGAAAGGAGCCCCCGGGTTGGGTGCCTTTGGTCTTCAGCTACGATGAGCTATCGAAAATCGATGCGGGTGGTGGCGACAATAAGGCGGCTCAGAAGCTAGCCAAAAAGGCGACCAAGTTTCTTGGCAAGTTCAAAGGGGTGGCAAAAGGGGCCATGAAAATGGCAAAAGGTGGTGGCACCGAGAAAAGTGAAAACTACTTCATTGCCTATATCACTTCCCTCAAACAGATGGCCGATCAAACACAATCACCTCAAGCGTCATTTACCTTTGCAAAAGAGGCCTATGACGAAGCCGGAACGGTGGTGGGTGAGCCCAAGAATGGCATGAACAAAGTCATCTGGGCCAATGAACAAATGCGTAAGGCCCTTGGAAATGGTTCGGCAGGTGAAAAGGTATTTTGGGATCTGTTGGCTCAACGTGGCGAGCAGGTCTGGAAGGTCGTTCTTAATCAGTCTGCGTTTCATCTGGATGATGTATGGCAAAACGAGGTCTTGGCATCGGCCGAGGGCCTAACGGGTTGGTCCCGCATCGAAGCCTTACAGGGTCCGGAAGGAAAAATTTGGGCCTTTCAAGGGGAAACCGCCGGTTCTTTTATTAAAAAGAAGCGTGGTTCAGGTTACTACTCGCGCGAGTTGTATAAGGCTTCAGTGCCTTTCACTCCTCAGTACATCAATGTACTAAACCAGGGGCAGGTGAGTCAGAAGGCGATTGCCGGCGAATATAAGGTTGTCGTGTCTACCTTGCCTACGGATGTGAATCAAGGCGCGACCAAAAAACCACACTTAACCAAGCTCATTGTTTCCTGTTCATCCGGCAACATCGAAGTCTTGAACTATAACCATCCCGTGAGAAAAGCCATTAATTGGTCACCCCAGGACTGTGGTGATGTCATTTTGCAAATCAATATCGGGGAAGGGGTTCTCGAGCACCGTTATCCGGGTTTCAATGGTTTCGTGAACTTTTTAAGGGATTTTCGTTCCGGCAAGCGAGTTTTCAATCGTGACAACTTTCCTGACCAGAAAGCCCTTTTAGTGGGACACCGTATCAATAGTATTTCGGTGGCCTTCCGTTTTAGAGGCCAGAATTCAGTGTTGAGTTTGGCCCTGAAAGACCCCTCTTCGGTCCCGGAAAAAATAACAGATACAGGTATGTCTCAGTATGCAAGCAATGAATGAACACATTGAACAACTCGTCAAACAGCTGGAAGGAGATAATCCCTGCGGTGAGTCAGCCAAGTATGAGCCAGAGTATGAAGCCATTGATGAAGAAATTTCAAAAATGCAGGCACTGGAAGGTGCTGATGTCGATTGGAGCGAAATTTCCACACTCGCAGAAAAAATACTAGCGGATAAGTCTAAAGACCTTCTAATCACCAGTTATTATGTCGCCAGTCGTTTTATTTTGCGCGGCTACGAGGGCCTGAGTGAGGCTCTGATGGTCCTTGATACCTTAATCGAAAAATATTGGGAGCATCTGTATCCTGAAAAGATACGCATGCGGGGTCGAATTGCAGCGCTTACCTGGTTGAGTGAACAGCTTCAGAAGGCTACCAAGGCCCAGAAACCATTGGGTCATGATTTTGATTCAGTCAAATCCTCGGCTGCCTTGTTGAGTTCCGTGGAAGGTCGTTTAAAAGAACATTTGGGAAGTGAAACACCCGATTTTTCCGAGGTACTACAAAACCTGAATGGATTCTTGTCTGATCAAGATCGAGTAAAAAAAGAACGGGATAAGAAGGTCAAGGCTTCGGAGCAAAAAAAGGCCTCTGGAATAGTAGAAGTTACCAATGATACAGAGTTAACAAAGGCTCTTAATCAAACAAAAGGGCTACTCACCGAG
>JAOUPJ010000326.1 GCA_029879945.1 Gammaproteobacteria bacterium | reverse complement strand
ACTGCTAGAAGGAATTATTGTGGTACGCGCAGACAGCAAGATAAAATCAATAGCAGAATTAGAAGGAAAAATCATTTCATTTCCTTCAAAGAACGCATTTGCTGCAAGCCTATACATCAGATCTTTGCTAGAGGATAATAATTCGTTGACGTTTACACCCAAGTATTCTGGCTCCCACGACAATACATATAGATCAGTACTAGTCGGTTCGAGTGTTGCTGGAGGAGGAGTTAAACGCACCCTGGAAAGAGAGCATGATCGTCTCAAAAAACAGTTGAAAATTATCTACACCACCCCGGGGATAAAATCTCATCCACTTATGATACTACCACGAATAAATGAAAGCGACCGCCAGAAAATTCAGTCGGCAATATTAAGCCTGGATAATTCCGAGCCTGGCAAGGCAATGTTAAAAGAAATAAAGCTACAGAATCCTGTACCCGCCAACTATGCGAAAGATTACAAGCCGATTGAAAAACTGGCGAAAAAAATGTATCCAGATTTATTGAAGTAAAATGTCCCTTAGAAAACTATTTTTTCGTCAGAGCCTTGCCACCCAATTAGCGGCAATATTTGTTCTAATTTATCTAACAATTGTACTAACGATAGGTGTATATGAGTATAAACAACAACTAAGAACAATCCAGAAAAGCGATGTATACACCATTAATGCTCTATCAGAAAGTATATCAGCGGCTCTACATGAAGATTTGTACAACGAAAATTTTTCTAAAATAGAGCAAAAGCTATTACACCTAAATAGGATCCATGAACTCCACAGTCTCACTCTCTATACGGAAGATGGCAGAATAATTTCCGAAGTTGAGCGAGATGATAATTATGAATTGTATCCCACCTATCTTCTAGGGGAAACCGATAACTTTGAAAAAAGAGATAAAGTCGAATATCGAGATGACGGAGGCGTTGTTCTGACAAAAGAAATGATTTTCGCCGGCAAAACAATAGCCTGGGCTGAATATAGAACGTCATCAGAACTTGCTCAACAAAAGCGTTATTCCATTCTATCGCAATATATCGAATTTAATGGATTCTTGTTGCTGGTGGTTGCAGGCGCCATAACACTCTACCTAAAAAGAAGACTCGTTACGCTCTACAAACTCGCCGAAATGTCAACAAAACTCACCGAATCAAATGGGAAACCGCAAAAAATAGACCGACTATCTTCGGAGTTTTCTGTTCTACTAAACGCACTCAATTGGGCCTCCATGGAAATATTCAGACAACGTCGGGAGCTGGAAAACAAAAATCACGAACTGGAGAGGAGAGTACAAAAAAGAACCCAAGAACTTGAGAAATCTAAAAACGCAGCAGAAAAAGCAAATAAAACAAAATCTGAATTTCTTTCAAGAATGAGTCACGAACTTCGAACGCCTCTCAATGCGGTCATGGGGTTCACACATATTCTTTTAATGGAAGAAGACACATTGTCAGCGCATCAAACCGAAGCGCTGAATGAAATTATCGTCGCTTCTGAGCATTTACTGACCCTAATCAATGAGGTGCTTGATCTGGCAAGAATAGAGTCCGGAAAACTGGATATTGCATTAGAAACCGTCGATATTGCATTGATCGTCAGCCAGTGTGTCACGTTAATACAGCCGCAGGCCAAGCAGGAAAGAGTTGTCATCTCTAATGAAGTAAACAATGAGCCTTATTTTGTTTTAGCCGATATAGGACGCACAAAGCAGGTAATACTCAATCTGCTATCTAATGCAGTCAAATATAATAGCAGGCCTGGGAACATTATCATCGAGCTTGTGGAAATACAAAATAACAGGGTAAGAATATCCATCTCGGATACTGGTATTGGTTTCGCCACTACGGACCATGAAAAACTTTTTAGTCCTTTTGAAAGGTTAGAGAGTGCAAGAGGAATTGATGGTACAGGAATCGGCCTAACCATCTCACAACACCTTATGCAACTCATGGATGGTCAGATCGGTGTTAAGAGCACACAGGGCGTAGGCACCACTTTTTGGCTAGAATTCAATTCAATGATGCTGACACTTTCCCGTGCATCATAAGGGTCTATCATCTACCCATTCATAGTCCAACTGTATATGCTGAACAACTGGCGCGAGATTTAGTTTTATACCTCACTATCGTTTTTGTTGCATGTCAGCCCATAGTCATTCTTTGAGTTTAGTCTTTGTCCATATTGGGCGCTTGCGCACAAAAATTATCTATTCGCAAATACACTACTAAGCGCGCTTGCCTGAAGCTCGGTAGGGAGGTCCACCTCTCCTGCTGCGAGCGGCGGTGCCAGATTGATCGGCAGTAGAAACGCTGCAATCTGAGTAGCCTGTTCGTCTATGCCACCGGTGGTGATGTCGGTAATCCAATAGCCGTCGACTTCTATAGTTGTCGCGGGTTGATCGAAGGTAGGTTTGGTCCACCAACCACCGCCCACATAGATATACACGGCCACATGGTAGGCAGCAGGGTCTACGTGTAAGGCCTTACCGACAAGATCGTCTAAGCTGCCCAGAGGTGGAACGTAGGCAAACTCCAATGCTGGAACGCCCGCACCACCTGGCGTGGTACTGTCCGACCAATTGTCGGCCATGACTTCGCCATTGAAGACGAGTTCCATACCTGGTTTTAGATTTCCAAAGCCGTCCCATAGACCCCAATGACTATTGGGTGAGCCGGGATAGTTTTCCTTCCACTGTTCATCAAAGGTCTCGAAATAGAAGTAATCTACGACATTGGCACGAGCCCAGGAAACGAAGTTCAGGAAATAGAAGGCAGCGTTTGTCTCTGATGCAATAGCGTTGCTAAGATTTCCACCTGCACTGGGCCAGCCGGTTTCTCCCACGACTACAGGTTTGCCATTGGCGGCCGTGATCATGCTCCGGTGCCACTGGTGGACCGATTTCATGGCATTTTCCACGGCCACATCTTCCCAATAGGGATAGTAATTCGCAAGTACCACATCAACGGCGCTTACAACCTTGGGATGGGCCAACAATTCGGTATGCACATCATTGTAAGCCACGGGAATATGGCTCGGAATAGCACGACGCACTTGTTTGATGTAGCGGACCAGTTGTCTTTCGGAAAAATCGCCGCGAAGCAAAACCTCCCCGCCAACGATGACCATGTCCGCCTCACCACGCTTAGCGGCGCTTATGAGCTTATCCAACTCTACTTTGTTGCTGCCTAGATCGGCATCCAACCATGCGCCCAGTGCGACCTTCAAGCCCAGCTGATGCGCAAGTCGACCTATATTTTCCTGGCCGTTACTCATACCAAAGGTGCGTACCCAACTGGTATTCTGTTTGACCAGATCAAGATGAGCGATGATGTGAGACTCGCTCAGCGTATCTCCCCGACGGGGGTCCAGGCCGTTGGTGTAAGGACTGAAATTGAGACCGTGCACCTGATAGGGGCCTGTTGACATCGTCTGACCCTCTACTGCTTCGACACAGGCGGTTCCGGTCAGCACAATCAGAATGAAGGTGAAAAGCGAGGGAAGCTTTTTAAACGTTTTTAGATTTCTATTTAGAACGAATAAAAGTCGATGACCGAGCTGCGCAATTTTGTGAACAGATAGATTAGACATGATTTATTCTCATTGTTAGAGAGCCGAATCTACTTCCCCTCTTTGCAGATAAGACCCGAGGTCAACACAAGTGTTGATACACCTACCCGTCCTTAGGAAATCAAAGAAGTATTATATGTGATTATGAAAACATTACAAGATCACCGATTTTTCTTTTAATTCATGACATAGAAATTGGAATTAGACAATGTATAGGAGTACTTGGCAAGACTTATTTTTGCGTATCTATTTGCTTGATTTGATACACTTATACTTTGTTTTTTTTCATTTTAA